>CAZREZ010000062.1:0-11148 GCA_964599115.1 uncultured Bacteroidales bacterium | reverse complement strand
GGAAGCAATCCAGCAAAATGAGAAACAAGTTTAAAAAACTAAATTATTAACATTTATCATCTGATATCATTTTTCTTACGGATACTTATAAAATATACTCCTGAAAAGATTAAAATAGCAGAAATAACTTCCTGAATTGTTAGAGTATCTTTTCCGAGTAACAATGCAACTACAGTAGCTACTATTGGTTGTAAATAAATATATGAACCTGTTACAATCGGATTTACATATTTCAGTGAATAAATATTCAGCAGGTATGTAAGTATAGTCGTGCCAATTACAACAAACGATATTGAAAGCCAGATATTAACCGGAATTGATTGCCAGTCTGCACTTATGGCAGGTTTTATACAAAAAGGTATTATAAATATTAATCCGAAAGAAAAAGTCCATTTTATAACCGTGATTGCTTTGTACTTTATCAATAGAGGTTTTAAAAGAACCATATATAAAGCGTACGATATGGAGTTTATTATTATGAACAAATTTCCTGTAAAAGTATCTGATTTGAAAGAAATTGAACCCTGAAGCAATATTATTATCAAAGCGCCGGTTGTTCCACAAGCTATTCCTATAATCTTATAAAGAGTGATATTTTGCTTTAATAATAAGTTTGAAAATATCAGAACAAGAATTGGTATTGAAGTTATTATAATTGAAGAATTGATAGGAGTTGAAAGATTTAAACCTTCAAAAAAGAATATTTGGTTTATGGCTATACCGAATAAACCACAAACGGACAGTTTAATAAGGTCTCGTTTTTCAACTTTTTCTTTTACGAAAGCCAGATGAAACAACCAGAAAAAGATTACTGCTACGGTGACTCGCAATAAAATTATTGATCTCGGATCAAGGTAATGGGGCATTATTCCTTTGGCAATTATATAATTCAGTCCGAAAATTACATTTGCCCCAATAAGTGCCAAATGTGCTTTAATAATTTTATTCAACTAACTAAAGTAATATTTTTTAAAACGGAGGAGTTTCGTCATCCTCCATATCATTCATTTTAGAAGGAATAGTATGAATGCTTTGCTTATTATCAAAACCCTGGTTTATACTCTGACTATCGAAAGATTCATATTCATCGGGCTCAATATCAGCAAATTTTGCATAATTTTTAATAAATCTGAGGCGTACATCAGCTAAAGGTCCGTTACGGTTTTTGGCAATATTTATCTCAGCTATTCCGGTAGTAGAATGCCCTTCTTCATATTCTTCAATATTATAATATTCAGGGCGGTAGATAAATAATACCATATCGGCATCCTGTTCAATAGCACCTGATTCTCTAAGGTCGGAAAGGATAGGTTTTTTAGTGCCACCACGTGTTTCAACAGCACGGCTTAGCTGTGAAAGGGCAATAATAGGAATATTCAGTTCTTTTGCAAGGCTTTTTAATGAACGTGAGATATTACTGATCTCCTGTTCACGGTTTCCTCTAGATTCACCTGTTCCTGACATTAGTTGAAGGTAGTCGATAATTATCATTTCTATGTTATGCTGGGCTTTCAGCCGTCGGCTTTTAGCACGTAATTCAAAAATAGTGAGGGCAGGAGTGTCGTCAATGAACAGATTGGCATCAATCAGGCTGCTGATCTTTGCGTTAAGTTGGTGCCATTCATGTTCAGCAAGAGTGCCTTTTTTAAGCTTACTGGCAGAGAGCTGTGTTTCAGAAGATATCAGTCGTGTTACTAATTGTATTGATGACATTTCAAGTGAGAATATAGCTATCGGCTTATTAAAATCAACTGCTGCGTTTCTTGCCATAGAAAGTGCAAATGCTGTTTTACCCATACCCGGACGTGAAGCTATAATGACAAGTTCGGATTTTTGCCATCCTAAAGTAATTCTGTCAATTTGAGTAAAACCCGAAGGAATACCTTTTAAATGATCTGCGGAGTCTTTTGCTGCTTCAATTTCTTTGATAGCTTCCGAAATAAGTGATTGCATATTATCATAATTTCTTCGCAGGTTGGTTTCGCTGACCGAAAACAGACTTTGTTCGGCTTTGTCAAGCAAGTCAAAAACATCAGTAGTATCTTCAAAGGCATCTTTAATTATTTCGGATGAAATACGAATCAACTCACGCTGTATAAATTTCTGAGAGATAATACGTGAGTGATATTCAACATTTGCAGTTGAAGCAATCCGGTTGGTTAGTTGCGTAATATAATAAGGACCACCGACAAGTTCCAGTTCTCCGCTTCTTTTTAATTCGTTTGTAACAGTTAAAATATCAATAGGTTCTGATTTTGTGAATAGACGTGTAATAGCCCTGTAAATAATTTGATGAGACTCCTTATAAAATATTTCTGGTTTTAAAATATCAATTACAGCAGTGAGTGCATCTTTTTCAAGCATGATGGCACCTAATACTGCTTCTTCAAGGTCAACAGCTTGGGGAGGAACTTTTCCGTGTTCCGGAAAATTTTGTGTAACCGGTGTTCTTTTTATTCTTTTCCGGTTATTTTCCTGTGGCTTTTTTATTAATTCTTCCATGGTTCAAAAATACTAAAAACAAAATTCTAATAATATTATTTTCAAATAAAGTTTTAAACAAAGACACTTTTTTGGTTTTTTAAAATAATAATTATATTTTTGCTGTGAACCAAAACCAAAAAATCATGAAAGCATTAAAAGTTATTGGAATTATAATTTTGATAATTATAATTCTTTTTTTAGTTATTGGTATCTTTTTACCTTCAAAGGTTATAGTTGAAGAATCAATAACTATTAATCAAAAACCAAATGTTGTATTCAAACAAGTTAACAATTTAAAAAACAGGGACGTATGGTCAGCTTATAAAGAGTTTGATACAGCATCAATTATTACTTTTGAAGGTCCGGGTTTAGGTGTGGGAGCAAAATATATCTGGACAGGCGGAACAATGGGCGACGGAAGCCTTACAATTGTTGAAAGTGTACCTTACAGTAAAATCAGAAGTTCTTTTGACTTTTCAGAAAAAGGAGGTGCTGAAGAGATATGGACTTTTGAAGAAGACGCTGACGGAGTTAAAGTTATCTGGCAAACCACTATTATTGATTTATCATATCCATTTGGAAGATGGGCAAGTCTTTTTGTTAATTGCATGATGAAACCAATACAGAAAAAAGGTTTGGAAAATTTACAAAATGTATGCGAAAAAATAATTTTTTATCCGGAAATCACCGAAGAGTATTTTGAAGGTCAAAACACTTTGGCAATTAAAGACTCTGCATTTATGCAAGATATACAGCAAAAATTTGGAGAATTATATGGCGAACTTATGGGTTACATAATGCGTTATCGCATTCAAATTACAGGTCAACCGTATGCAAAATATTATAGCTGGGAACCGGACAAAATGGTCGTTCTTGAAACCGGTTTTCCAGTTGCTAAAAAATATAAAGGAAAAGGAAGAATTATAGCAACTGAATTAGCTCAAGGAAATGTTGTTACATCTACACATTACGGTCCATATAGTTCTTCCGAATTAACCTACATGGCAATTGACGAATATATCATTGAATTTGGAAAAGTAATAGATGGTTATCCATGGGAAGTATATATAATTGATCCGTCAAACGAACCTGACTCATCAAAATGGGAAACAAAGATTTACTTTCCTGTTGAGTAAAAGAAATTTAAAAATAATCTTAGGGCATTCAAATAAATTTGATGCCTTTTTTTATTATTTTAAAAACAATATAATAAGACATTTTGACAGTGTAATCAATTGGTAATCAGACATAATTGCAGTGTTTTACTTTTGGCATTCATTTTGAGAAGTTATTGATGAATTTAATTATGTTTAACTTTGCTTCAAGTCAAAGAGCTCTTTTTCTCCATGCTTGCCGGGTAGGTAGGATAAAAGTACTCATTTAAGCGGGTGATGTTTGTGGAATTCTTTCAAACGGTGCTCAAGGTCACGGAACTGGCTTTTATGTACTAATGAAACACATGCTCTTAATCCTTCTAATCTTTTGCTTCCTGTAATAGCTAAAGAAATTCCGCTGATTCCATAATACAGTAATTCTTCAAGTAATTCTTCACCGGTAAATCCAGGATAAGAAAATGTAAAATAAAATCCATCTGCTATGGGATTGTTTTCATCTTTGTCATAAACAATTTTAAATCCGTTATCAGTAAATAACTTTTTCATGATTTTGGCTCTTTCAGCATATTCAAGCACAGCTTCCCTGTAATTGATTTTTTTATCATTAACAGCTTTAAAGATAGCTGCAATTGCATATTGAGGCGAGTGTGATGTTCCTGCATTAATTGCATAAAGTGAACCGTAAATCAATGCCTGACCGAAAATATCGGAATTGTAACTTTGTTTTAATTTCGGATGTTTTGAATTAAATATTTTGTCAGAAACCACTAACATTCCCAATCGCTGACCTGCATAACTGAATGCCTTGGAACTTGAGATTAATAAAATGTAATTATCAGTATATTGGGCTACAGTCGGTTGATAAGGTGGCTCACCGGGTATGGAATAATTTTTCCTGAAATCCATACCAAAATAAGCAAGGTCTTCCATTACAATGACATTGTATTTATTTGCCAACTCGCCAATAATTTTTAGCTCTTTATCTGTAAAACATATCCATGACGGATTGTTTGGATTAGAATATAAAATTGAAGTAATATCACCATTTTTAAGATATGATTCAAGTTTATCCTTTAATTTATCACCACGATAATCATAAATATCAAAACCTTCAAAATTTAAATTCAGTGCTCTTAATTGCTGCTTATGAAGAGGAAAGCCGGGATCAATAAACAGATGCTTGAATGGTTTTTCAGTCATGTTTCCCATAGTCATAAATGTCGAAAAACTCCCTGAAGTAGAACCAACAGTTGGGATGCATCCGTCCTTGTGAACATCAATGTTCAGAAATGATTTTACAAAACGTTGACCTTCATTTTTAAATTCCGGAATACCTTCAATATTAACATATTTTGAAGCAACTCCTTTTTTTAATGCTTTAATTTCTGCATCCACACCAATCTTGACAGCATCTAATCCCGGGACACCCATTTCCATCCTTATAAATTTATGCCCGGTTTCTTCTTCAATATTATTAACAACCTTTAAAAGTTCCCTGATTGAAGCCCTTCCGATTTTATGAAGTTTACTTTCTTTTATTTTTCTGCTAACAACTTCGTGATTTATTGGTGTTTCTTTCATAATTAAAATGTTAAAAATATTTCCCAAATTTAAGAATAATGTTTAAGTATCAAAATAAATTTTTTGAATTTTTGTAATAAAATAAATATTAAAATAACAATTAAAATTCTTAACAAATATTATTATTGAAGTTGGAAATAATGGAAATAGGGGAAATAAGGGAAATAGAGGGGATATACCCTTATACCTTTATTCCCACTACAACCAAAGGGCGTCTGTCCATACGGATTCCTTTCAGTCATACGAAGCGAAGCAAGCGACACGAAGTTAGCCCGCATGGCGTCCGTGTGGATTCCGCCATTTATTATTTTAGTTTAAGTAAAATTAAAATACAGTATATCAGTTATTTATTATATATTATTATAAACTAATTTATAGCTAAAAGATCGCTGATACCTATCGGGAGGGAATAGGAATTGATTAACAAACTGATTAGTCGAAAAATTATACTATAGGAGTTTTTTTTGGCAATTAAAATAAATTTATTAGTTTTTGTGATTTATGCGGATTCTTGCATCAACTGCAACAACTTTTTCCATATTTCCTAACAATGGATTTATATCCAATTCAATAATTTCGGGAGCAGCTTCAAGAAGTGCTGAAACGCGGACAATTGTTTCGGCAAATTTTTCTTCATTAACTCCTTCCTGTCCTCTCATGCCTTTAATAATTTTATAGCTGCTCAGATTTTTTATCATATTTCGGGCTTCTTCTAATGATAGTGGTGATAATCCGGCTTTTATATCTTTAATGACTTCAATAAAGATTCCACCTAAACCACATAAAATCAAATGACCGAATTTGGGTTCATATTTAGCTCCTGCAAATAATTCAATACCTGAAAGCATAGGTTGGATTAATACAGCAGAAGTATCTTTAATCTTCATCATTCTGTCAAATTCTATCCCTGCTGTTTCAACATCGTTTATATCAAGAACCACACCGTCAACATCTGATTTATGAAGGGGACCAACTACTTTCATAACAACAGGAAATCCTAGTTCGGAAACAAACTTTTCTGCATCAGCTTTTGTTTTTGCAACAGCTTCACTTACTCTCGAAATTCCTGCCGCATCAAGTAACTCCTGTATTCCGGCAGGGGAGAGGTAGCCTTCATTTGAATTATCAATAACTTTTCTAATGGTTTTTCTATCCACTTCAGGTAAATTAATTTTTTCATGAGTAGGTTCGGGTGTATAAAAAACTTTAGTAAGAGCATAACCCAAAGCAACTTCATCAGGGAAATTAATTCTGCCTTTTGAAATAAATTCCTTAACTTCCTCCCTGGCAGTCTCGGTAGATGGAAGCACAGGGTAAATAGGCTTTTTGGTAGTTTTCATCTTTTTATCAAGAATCTCATAAACATCAAAAATCTTATACAAACCAGGTGTGCCAAAAATTACAATCATACCATCAATATTGTCAAATTTTTCATCAACGTAATCAATAATAGTTCCTAATTGTTCTGCAGTGCCGGTTGCAAGAAAGTCGATCGGATTGCCAACAGATGAGCCGGGGTTTAATTTTTCTAAAAGCTCCTTTGTTGCCGAACCTTCAATATGCGGAACTTCAAGACCTCCTTTTGAAAGAGCATCAGTAAGCATAACTGCAGGACCGCCGGCATGACTGATAATTGCAATATTTTTCCCTTTTAGTTTTTTATACATAAATACCGATGCAACACTGATTAATTCTTCCCTGCTTGAACATCTTACAATCCCTGCCTTTCGGAATAGTGCATCAACAGCCAGGTCGGAACTTGCAAGAGCTCCTGTATGAGATGAGGCAGCTCGTATACCTGCTTCTGATGAACCGGCTTTTATAGCTGCAATTTTACATCCTTTTCGGATAAGCGAAGATGCATGCTTAAGAAGCATTTGAGGCTTGTCAATATTTTCAATGTAAAGCAACTTAATATCGGCACTGTTTTCAGGATCATAAGTCTTATCCATGAATTTGAGAATTTCTTCAACACCCATTTGAGCACTATTGCCAACCGAAAAAACACTTGAAAATGTTAATCCTTTTGGAATTCCTGATTCAATAATAAAACAGGCAGTTGCACCTGAGCCGGATATTAAACTGCAACCTTTGACAGCTAATTTCGGAATTGGTAATGTAAAAACACTATTGTGATTAGGAGTAATAATGCCAATGCAATTCGGACCTATTAAAGAGCCGTTAACATTATTAATTGACTCAACAATTTCTTTTTCAAATAATTTTCCTTCTTCATTTCCTTCAACCTCGCTGAAACCTGCTGAAAGAATTACAAACGCTTTAGTGTTTTTTAATTGGGCAAGCAATTCAACTGTTGCCGGAACATATTTTGCGGCAATTGCAATGATAGCTAAATCTACGTCAGGTAATTCTGCCGGTGACTGGTAACACTTTATCCCCTGAACAAGGGTTTCTTTAGGATTGGTAACATAAAGTTCACCTTTGAAATTCCCTTCAATTAAGTTTTTTAAAACTTTTCCTCCGGGCTTTTGAATATTATTTGACCCGCCTACTACTACAATGCTTTTCGGATCAATCAGTTCTTTATTAATCATTTCATCATAATTGCTACAGAAACAACACCAGGTCCGACATTAACACCCAAAACAGGGGTAACATCTTGAATAAATACAGGTTTTTTTCCAATTAAATCTTCAAGCTGTTTAGCATACCAGTTTGCTGTTTTTATGTTATTGGCATGTGATACGGCATATTCCCAAACTTTTCCCGTCTTAATTAATTTTTTTGCTTTATCCATAACAATTTTCATACTTCCTTTTTCTGTAAATGGTTTGCCAATTAATTCTGTTGTTCCCTCATCATTAACAATAACAATAGGTTTAAGGTTTAAAAGTTTACCGATAAATCCCTTCGCAGCACTTACTCTTCCGCTTTTAACCATGTATTTAATAGTTTTTGAGCTAACGAACATTTTAGTATTTTCTATCCATTTATCTATGTTATTCAGGATGTCTTCATGAGTGGCACCATTTTCAATAGCTTTAGCAGCTCTTAATAAAACTAATCCAAGACCGTTGGATAATCTTCTTGAATTCAAGACTGATATATTTTTCTTCGTATGACTGCTGATTGTCTTAGCAGCTTTTCTGCTGTTTTGCCATGTTCCGCTCATTTCTTTACTGATGTGTACGGCAATAATTGACTCATAATGAGTGTCAAGATATGAGTATTTGTTAGAGAAATCTTTAAATGTGGGTTGGGCTGTACTTGGATAAACTTTTGACTTATTAAGAAGTTTGTAAAATTGATCAGGAGTAATTGTTACACCGTCAAGGTAATAATTATCGCCAAAATGCACTGAAAGCGGTACAATATGAATCTGATATTTTTCGATGATGTCCTGAGGTAAATCAGAAGTGGAATCGGTTACAAGTGCAATTTTTGTTTTTCTGTCATGAAGTATCTTGTTTTGAAAAACCATGTCATCCACTTTCTGATAAGCAATTGAACCATGATTATATAATGCTAAAAAGATTTCTGCAGGTACATCAGTATGAATATGAATTCTTAATTTTTTGGGAGAGCCTGCAACAACAATGGAATCACCGTATTTTTCAATTTTATTTACTATTTTTTGTTTGTTCATATTATCACCAACTAACAAAGCCTCGGTGCAATATCTAAAAGTAATTTCATCATGCGGCATCATATCAATTTCATCAGCGCTGATTTTTACAATGTTTCTTGCAGATAAAATTTGTTTTAATTCGCCATGTTTGAAAAAATCAATCATACCTTCAAGAAAAAGAACAAAACCTTTTGCACCGGCATCAACAACATTTGCTTTTTTTAAAACCTCAATTTTTTCTGTTGTTTCAATTAATGATTGCTTAGCTTTTTGATAAGAATCGGTTATTAATTTTTTAAAATCATCAATTTTATCTTTAAGGTTATTAACAGATTCAGCCCAGTCTTTAATTACAGTAATAATTGTACCTTCAACAGGATTGGAAATAGCTTCGTAAGCATAGTCAACAGATTTATCAATTATCCCGGCAAAAGAATTAACATTAATATTTTTATCGGTTTTTATTTCATTACTAAATCCGTAAAGGAACTGTGCAAAGATAATACCTGAGTTACCTCTGGCGCCCACTAAAGCAGCATCAGCTATTGCAGTTGCTGTTTGCTTTAAACTTCCTGTAGGAATGGATGTGTCAGTAATTGAACGCATTGTGGAAGCCATGTTGGTTCCTGTATCAGCATCAGGAACCGGAAATACATTTATTTTATTTAGTAATTTCTGATTATCAAAAATTCGTTGAGCACCTGCCAGAAAGCTGTAATATAATTGCTTTCCATCAAGTTCTTTTATTTTAGAGAAATTTTTATTCATTTTATTGCCTTGTCTAATTTTCTGTAATAATTCAACAAATATAGAAATTATTATATTATAAAGAGTATTTTAAAAATATTTGTTTTGTGGAGAAAAATTAAAATAGAGGCTGAGGCTCCATACGGACTCCTTTCAGTCGTAAGGCTAAGGCTGAGTTGGAAGTGAGGTGGTTGCCAAGCTTAATTGGGTTGCCAACCTTTTTCGTGTTGGTAACCCAAATATGCCTTTAATAAGAGTCTGTCCATAAAGTAAATATAAATTGATTTAAGAATAACGAACACCGATTAACGATTGGCGAAGTAGCTGAAAATCTTAAATCTTAAATCGTTAATCATTATTCGATATTCAAATTATTTAAAATATTCGGACTTTATGGACAAGCACTAATTAAACAAAGGTTACTAACCTAAAAAAAGATTAGCAACCTGAATAAATGAAATATTAAAGTTGTATAATATTTTATGATTTAATAAATTTGCAGAATGAAGAATCTATGTTTATAGGACATGACTTTTATTTCACACTCAGTATGGTAAAATAATATGTCATTACAATTAAGCGGAAGTAGCTCAGTGGTAGAGCATCAGCTTCCCAAGCTGAGGGTCGCGGGTTCGAGCCCCGTTTTCCGCTCTATTTATTTCCTTTATGAGAAAAGTTTATACTATAGGTGAAACCGTTTATGACATTATTTTTCTAAATTTTGAACCAGTATCGGCAAATCCCGGCGGTGCCATGCTTAACTCGGCAATCTCGCTTGGCAGATTAAATATTCCCGTTTACTTTATTAGTGAATTTGCAAATGATACCGTTGGATGTGTTACTGATAAATTTCTCGTAACTAATAAGGTCTCAACCAAATATATTTACAGGTATAAAAATGGAAAATCAGCAATATCACTTGCTTTCCTTGATGAAAATAAAAATGCCGAATATTCATTTTATAAATTTTATCCTGATAAAAGATTAAATATCAAATTTCCGAAAATCAATAAAGATGATATAGTTTTATTCGGATCATTTTATTCGCTTACAAAGGAAGTACGGTGTCCATTAACTGAGTTTATTTCATCTGCAAAAGAAAAAAATGCAATAATAATTTATGATCCAAATATCAGGGAACCGCATAAAAAAGAATTACCTGAATATCTTGATTTTATTTATGAGAATATTTCATTTGCCGATATTGTACGTGCTTCTGATGAAGATTTTAATGTAATCTTTGATATTTCCAATCCTGATGATGCTTATAAATTAATTACAAGTAATAATTGCAGAAACTTAATTTATACAGCCGGTGCAAGTGAAGTAAGTTTACAAACATCAGATTATTCAAAACAGTATGCAGTACCCAAAATATCTCCTGTATCTACTATTGGTGCAGGCGATAATTTTAATGCAGGGATTATCTTTTCAATTTTGAAAAACAATATTAAAAAAGAATACATAAACTGTATTGAAGCTAAACAATGGGATAAAATTATTAATTCAGGAATTAAATTCGGAACGAATGTTTGTTTGAGTCTTGAAAATTACATATCTTTTTAAATAATAATAAAGGTAATTATTTACCTGGTGTTCAAAAATAGAAAAAAATCAGCGTTATTAACAATT
>CAZREZ010000061.1:0-11286 GCA_964599115.1 uncultured Bacteroidales bacterium | reverse complement strand
TATTTGGGGGCTTCATTTCTATTTAAGATCAATCAAACACGTAAGTATGAAACATTCCAAAATTGTCATATTTGGCCAGTACAAAACTGGGACAACTGCTCTTTTTTATCGAATTAAAAATTCCTTACCTTCTAATATCAGAACTTATTTTGAACAAGATAAATACTTGTTTGAAGAGGCAGACAAAGACCGGTTTGTACTGGCAAAAGTGATATTAGGCAAACAGGATACCGTCAGATATGAGACTTTCAGGTGCTTTAATAAGAAAATTTATCTGACCCGTGATCCAAGAGATTGGATAGTAAGTGGAACACTATTTATTATACAACAAATACCAAACTTATATAAAGATACTGAAAAATTAAAATCTGTTTTAGAAATTCTAAAGCAAAAAGAGAAATATCCTTCAAGTATATCACTTATTCACTTAATTGACACAATTTATAAAAGTATTCCCGGACAAAGTATTAATGATGTAAAGGAGTGGATAAAATGGCTGCATCCTTGGTTATTTGAGTTTGAAGCTCAGTTGGACGATTATATTTTTCTTAGATATGAAGATTTTGTATGCAACAGGATCAAAAAACTGAAGCAATATTTAGAGCTATCTCTTAATAAAAATACTGAAATTGCAGAAGAACATAATCATGTTATAAGGACGAAAAGCTTTGGAGACTGGGCAAACTGGTTCACTCAGAAAGATGTTGATTTTTTTAAGCCTTTATTTAAGGAATATATTAAACGTTATGATTATTCCCAAGATTGGACATTAAATTACAAGCAACAGATCAGACCAGAATATTGCTCACAATATGTTGAATATATAGTTCTTAAAAGAAAGGGTATATAGGTTTTCGAGAACCCAATTTATTTAAGATCAATTTATATGGAAGTTAACAATACAACAAGTCATACCTGTGAAAGAAGTTCTGTAGAACATATGGAAAACAGACATGAACTGTTGATAATCTGGCCAAAAAATGTAAACGCAGATTTTTTTGAACAACAATATGCACATACTTTTTGCAAAAACTATATTCAAAAATCTCTTCGAAAACTTAATATTTCATATAAATTAATTGATCATAATTTAATTGAGACTGAGAATATAACCTTAAAAACTTTAAAGTATGATTGTATTCTTGTTGTAAGAGATCCAATGATTGTTATAAGTGCATTTGTTGTTGATATGATGATGAGGACAGTAAGGGATACTTATGATGCTTGTGGACCATGTTTGAATATAAATAATAATGGACCACAAACTGCCAAATTATTGTTCCCGGTAATGAATACATCAAACTATGAAGAAATGTGCCAGATATATTATAATCAAGGTAAGCTTGAATTAGAGCAGGTTCAGGTACTTGATCAGTCTTGCGTAATGTATTCAGGAAAGTATTTAATTAACAATGAGTGGAAGTTTTTATCAGGGTTACAAGCACCCGAACAACCTTGTACAAAAGTTGGTCGTTTTGCAGTATTAAAGAATTCCTTTGTTGTTACATTTAGTGATTCATTTGTAAGTGAAAGAACGGATCTGGCTGAACTTATACCTAAAGATACCCGAACACTCCTTGATGTTGGCTGTTTTTATGGCGGTTTAGGTAGAATACTTCAGGAAACCAAGAATGATATTGAACCTGACGGAATCGAGTTTAGTGATTTTCTCGCTGAGCAATCACGGCCATATTACCGGAAAGTATATCATTGTATGTTTGAAGATTTTGAGAGTGAAAGAAATTATGATGCTATTGTTTGTGGTGATGTATTGGAACATATGTTCGATCCATGGAAACAAATAAAAAGAATTAACAATATACTTAATCATAATGGTTGCATTATTCTTAGTTTGCCAAATGCAGGTCATTGGTCCTTCATCTATGATCTATTGCAGGGTAAGTTCGAATACATTCCTTGGGGTCTTACCTGTGTAACACATGTTCGATGGTTTACGGAAGAATCCATAATTGATGTTTTGGAGAATGAAGGGTTTTTTATAGAAGTATTCAAAAGGATAGAAATTGATCCAACTCGGGAAGGGAAAGATTTTATTCAAAAAATTATTAAACTTGGATTAGGAAACAAGCAATCACTTCATACTACTGAGTTTGTTATCAGAGCCAATAAAAAATGAGTGTTAGTGCAATAATTGTAAATTATTATACCGGAAAATTCCTTATACCATTACTTAAGGTGTTGAATAGAGATTCTATCATCAGTGAAATTATTGTTGTTAATAATAGTCCTTCCGATGGACTGGATGATCATTTGGCATCTTTTAATAAGACAAAACAAATTGTAAATATAAAGAATGAGGGTTTTGCAAAAGCAGTGAACATCGGGACAGCTATTGCAAAGGGAGATTGGTTGCTGCTAATAAATCCAGATACAAAGCCTGACAAAAATTGTATTAAAAAGCTTTTAAAAGGTGCTATAGAATCAGATGCCTTGATTGCCGGTCCTAGGTTTTTCTGGGATGATAAAAAGAAATTCAAACTACCACCGGCGCTTGGTTACTCATGGAGTATTCACACAGCAATGCAAAGCTCCACAAGGTTTGCATTAGACGCAAAATTGTTCTCTTTTTACTGGCAAATTCGTCATGAAAAATTTTGGTCGGAGACACAGCCATTCTTTGAACCCTTTCTCTCAGGAGCTTGTTTGTTAATCCGGAATGATAAGAACCATTTTAGGAATGGTAAAATATTTGACGAACGGTATTTCTTATATTTTGAAGATACTGATCTCTGCGCTAATGCTCTGTTGGATGAAGATGTGATGGTTTGCATACCTGATGCACATGTGGTGCATTATTGGAATCAATCTCCGACTAATAATAAATCCCAGTTGATGGTAGAAATGATGCATCTATTTCTTAATAAGTATTATTCACAATCTGTTTCTGCAATCCCTAAAGGAACGTATGAGCCAGAAGATTGTGAAAATTTAGGTTGCCTTAATGAGCCACCACATTTTCTGATTCATTCAACAAGCTTCTTTAAAAACTTGCTTTTGGAAATTGCACTCAATCCATTTTTTGTACCTTTTATGCAAGCTGATTTTAATCAAAACCCATTGAGTATTCCCAGGAAAAGCTGGGAATTGCTTGGTCCGGGAACTTATTTTGCCAGGTTGCGAAAATCTCATAGCAATAAAGTAATTCGGAAATGGAGCTGGAAAAAACTTTAAATACACGATATGGGAAATTTCTTTTAAGGCCCTTCAGGGATGAAGATGAAGACGCTGTAATACATTTATGGGAAAAAGTATTCAGGCAAAAAATGTTGCCTGAAATCTGGAAATGGAAGTTCACAGATAATCCATTTGGAATGCAGATAATGTTATGCCTGAATAGTATGGGGAACCCTGTTGCCATGTATGCAGGTATTCCTTTTCATGCCAGTTGGCAAGGACAACATGTACGTTTTACTCATCCTGTTGATGTTTTGTCACATCCCGATTACCGGGCTGCAGTAAGTGGACGTAAAGGTTTATTCGTACAAACAGCTGACCACTTTTTCGATGTTTATGCCGGACCCCATTCTTCAGTTTTTTTATATGGTTTTCCAGGTAGTAAATCCTACCGTATAGGACAAATATTTCTTGATTACCGATTAATAAATAAAGGAAGCTCATATCATTTGGCTGATCTAAAAAAGTTTGGAAAAGAAAAATGTATTACCACAGGATTTATAGATAAAATAAGTCATGATAATATGGTGTTTGATCAATTATGGAAAAGTGCCAGAAAATATTACCCCTTTGCAGTTATTCGTGACAATATGTTTATGAAATGGCGATTTTTTGATCATCCTAAAAATAAGTACAATATTTATGTTTATAAGAATTGGTTGGGCAAGGTTATATCATATGGGGTTATTTTAACCAGAAACAACTGTGCTTCAATTATTGATATATTTTCATTACCTGATAAAAAAGCTTTAAGTTGCCTTATTACAAGAATTGCGAAAGATCTAGTTTCTGATGAAATAAAAAACTTTGAAGTGTGGATACCCATAAATCATTTTATAAGTAAATTCTTAATGGAATTTGGCTTCAGGGAAGCAAATGAACCTTTGGGTATCTTTCCAGTGGGCAGAAGTTTTTATGAAAAACTCGATTTTGACTTTGCTGCAAAACATTTCTTTTTTACCATGGCTGATGGAGATCTGTTTTAATTGGAGTTTTCTCATTGGAAAACACAAAAGGTATTTTCATCCCTTTAAAAAGATTTTAATGTGAATTCAAATAAAAAATTAAAATCAGAAGAGCATATTAATCATACCGAACCCTATGCTTATTAGTGACTTATAATGGTGCTGATACTGTTGTAGATTGTTTGCGATCAATAGCATCACAACTCGGAAGTGATGATAAAATCCTGATTATTGATAATGCTTCATCGGATAATACAGCAGAATTTGTTAGAGATAGCAGAATCAATAACATGGAATTAATTGTATTAAAAGAAAATGCGGTAGTTGCTAAGGCATATAATGCAGGTATTGAAAAAGCATCAGAAAAAGGATTCCGATGGTTGTTTCTACTCGATCAGGATAGTATTTGTATGCCAAATTGTTTTGAAACACTTATTGGAAAAGGAATAGAACTAAGATCAATGAATGAATCGGTAGGGGTATTATTTCCAACCTCCAGGTCAATAAGTTTTAATGACATCATTTACTATCCTTACCTCTGGAATGGTACTTCATTTAAACCTGTAAATCATACATACCAGACCGGAGAGGAAATAATTCCAGTCCACTCATCAATTTCATCAGGAGCGTTATACCTCGTCGAAGCGCTTGAAAAGATTGGAGGTTTCTGTGAAAAATATTTCATTGATTTTGTTGATCATGAATGCCATATGAGGTTGCATAAAGCAGGATATGGATTGTATTGGATTAAAAAGGCAACAATAATGCATGAACTCGGAAAGGCAATTAAAGCTAAAGATGGCGACATTATTTTTGTTCATAATCCCACTAGATATTATTATATGGGGAGAAATATGACATCTGGATATTGGAATCTTGGAGGATATAAAGCACTTATATCCTTTTGGCATGGTTCAATGCTTCAACTAAGGCGTTTGAAGAAAGTAGAATGGTATCCTGTAAAATCTTTTTGTTTCTTCATAAAGGGTATTATTGATGCTTGCAGAAGAAGGTATGGACCGCTTTGATATTTTAAATCATTTTTACTTTATAATTCTAGAGGATGAAAATGGTATTTATAAATTTAGTTTAAAAATTTCTGAGAGAAATTTTTAAACTAAAATTCCTTTATGATGTATATTAAACAAGAAAACGATTACATCCCTTATGAAGCTGTAAAATCTATAGATTCAGGTAGGGTTCTGATTTTTGCCCCTCATCCGGACGATGAAGTGTTTGGATGTGGCGGGGCAATAATTCGAAGTGTTAAACAAAAGAACGATATGAAGGTGGTAATAATTACCGATGGCGCCTTTCCGGTAAATGATGAACAAAAAATAATCAATTATAAAGAAATAAGAAAAAAAGAATCTATTAAAGCAGCCAAAATTCTTGGATATGGCAAACCCGAATTTTTAGATTATCCTGACCGTGGGCTTATATATAGTGAAAAGCTAATTGCCCATCTATTTGAAATCATCCGGAAATTCAAGCCAACAATAGTTTATACACCTGCAGATACAGAAATCCATCCCGATCATCGTGTGACTTGTGCTGCGGTTACAGAAGCTATTCGTCGCTATGAGAAAGACATTAACTTAATTTATTATGAATTGGGGCAACCTCATCCACCAAATTTGCTGTTAGATATAACAGATGTTTTTGAGCAGAAAAACAAAGCAATGGATTGTTTTGTTAGTCAGTTAGAAGTTCAAAATTATAAATATCATATTAATGCACTGAGTAGTTATCGAACCTACACGCTTGGCAAAAAAATTAAAGCTGCAGAAGGATATTTCAAGATCAACAGCACGGAACTCAAGAACGGAAATTTTAATATAAACCTAAATATTTTTAAGCTTTCGACCATTGATATTCCAAAGGAAACGAAATTCAAGAAAAACTTGATTTCTGTTATTATACGAACAATGGGAAGGCATGAGTTGAAAGATGCCCTGAAATCAATTTCCGAACAAACCAATCAACAAGTTGAAGTCATTGTTATTGATGCAAAAGGAACCAATAAGCTTAATCTGGGGAAATATTGCGGTAATTTCCCATTAAAATGTATTAGTCTTGGTCAGCCATTACCAAGGCCTGTTGCAGCTAATATTGGATTAAAAACTGTATCAGGAGAGTACTTTTGTTTTCTGGATGAAGATGATTTATTATTCCCTGAACATTTAGAGATTTTATACAATTCGATTAATAAAATTGCTGTCCCTGCGGTTTATTCTGATATAGAAATGCGAGATTGTGATAATAATTTGATTAAAATCTACAATGAGGAGTTTCACTTTTTTCGTTTATTCTGGGGCAATCATATTCCTTTACATTCAGTATTGTTCAGGTCTGAAGTGATAAAAAGGGGATGTTTTTTTGATGAACAGTTAAATATGCTTGAAGACTGGGATTTTCTCTTACAAACTGCAACTATTGGGAATTTTCTTCATATTAATAAAATAACTGGCATATATCGGAATTTTAATACTTCCGGTGTTCAGCAGGACGAACAAAAGATACTTTATTATCGTTCGTTAGTATTGGAAAAGTGGAAATATCGCGTCACTGGGACCGACTTTGTAAAACTGCTTGATTATTTGGTGACTACAGATATTATTGGGAAAATTAATCAAGACAAGCAAAAATCGGAAAATACAAAAAAAGATATTTATAAGAAAATAAAACAAGGAGAACAAAATTCACAACAGCTCGAAGTATTGAAAGGTAATAAAAGAAAGTTATCGGATGTTAATAAAACTTATCAAAAGCAAATTGGAATTTTAGGTAAGTATTTAACAGAAATAAATAATAAACTAAGTTTCCGTGTATTTAATAGATTTGAAAAAGTTGTTTCTGCACTTATTCCAAAGGTATTGCTACTATATTTAAAGAATAACAATTTATATTTTAGGCAAAATCTTAAATTAATAGAAAGAAGTAAACTGTTCGATGGGGAGTATTATTTACAAGAATATCCTGATGTTAAAGAGGCACATATTACACCATCAAGGCATTATTTGTTATATGGAGCTGAGGATGGGCGAAATCCTTCTGTAGATTTCAATACGAGGTTTTATTTAATAGAGTATCCAGATGTAAAAAAATCAGGAATTAACCCATTATTGCATTATATTAAACATGGTTTTAAAGAAGGACGATTTTGTTTACTTATTCAAAAAGATATTAATCTTGTAAGGGAAAGTGGCCTTTTTGATAAATCCTATTATTTAAAAACTAACCCTGAGTTAAAAGAAACAGAAATTGATCCTGTATTACATTATATTGAAAAGGGGGGATTTAAAGGTGAAAATCCTTCAAAAAACTTTGATTCATCATTTTACTTATATGAATATCCTGAAGTAAAAGAATCAGGTAAAAACCCACTACTGCATTATATTACCAAAGGGAAGAAAGAGGGACTGTTTTGTTTACCTATGCAAAAAGAGATACACCTTGTAAAGGAGAGTAGTTATTTTAATGAAATTTATTATTTAAAGAACTATCCAAAGATAAAAGAAATAGGAATTGATCCCGTATTACACTATCTCAAATTAGGAGGTTTTGAAGGGAAAAGTCCATCAGAGAAATTTGATTCATTATTTTATATACATGAGTATTCTGATGTAAAAGAATCGAAAATAAACCCACTAATTCATTATATAACTAATGGAAAGAAAGAGGGACGGATTTGTTTACCCATTCAAAAAGATATCAAACTTGTAAAGGAAAGTGGCCTTTTTAATGCAACCTATTATTTAGAAAATAATCCTGAACTCAAAGAAAAAGGGATTGATCCCACATTGCATTATATAGAGAAGGGTGGCTATGAAGGAAAAAAACCTTCAGAAAAGTTTGATTCGTCATTTTACCTGCAGGAGTATCTTGAAGTAAAGGAATTGGGTATTAACCCGCTACTTCATTATATTACTAAAGGGAAACAGGAGGGACGGTTTTGTTTACCCATTCAAAAAGAGGTACACCTTGTAAGGGAAAGTGGCCTTTTTGATAAATCCTATTATTTAGAAACCAACCCTAAGTTAAAAGAAAAAAAAATTGATCCTATATTGCATTATATAGAAAAGGGTGGATTTAAAGGCGAAAATCCTTCAAAAAACTTTGATTCCTCATTTTACTTATATGAATATCCTGAAGTAAAAGAATCAGGTAAAAACCCACTACTGCATTATATTACCAAAGGGAAGAAAGAGGGACTGTTTTGTTTACCTATGCAAAAAGAGATACACCTTGTAAAGGAGAGTAGTTATTTTAATGAAATTTATTATTTAAAGAACTATCCAAAGATAAAAGAAATAGGAATTGATCCCGTATTACACTATCTCAAATTAGGAGGTTTTGAAGGGAAAAATCCATCAGAGAAATTTGAATCATTATTTTATATACAGGAGTATCCTGATGTTAAAAAATCGGATATAAATCCACTAATTCATTATATAACTGAGGGAAAGAAAGGGGGGCGGATTTGCTTACCCATTCAAAAAGATATTAATCTTGTAAGGGAAAGTGGCCTTTTTAATGCAACCTATTATTTAGAAAATAATCCTGAATTAAAAGAAACAGGGATTGATCCCATTTTGCATTATATTAAGAAGGGTGGCTTTGAAGGGAGAAACCCATCGGAGAAGTTTGATTCATCATTTTATCTACAAGAGTATCCTGATATAAAAAAGGCAGGGCTGAATTCCTTGTTGCATTATATTAAACATGGTCAAGACGAAGGACGCTTTTGTTTACCTTTTCAAAAAGAAAAAGAGAAAAGTAATATTCAGGATGGTTTGAATAGCTTAGATAGGCCATTTAAATATTATATTGACCGCTTTGGGTATGCAACTTCAGCTGAGGGAGACCAACAGACTCTCATTATTGAAGGTTGGTGCCATTCGAATAATCCACAGTTTAAACCCGACCTTGTTTTGTTTGCTGATGATAAACAGATTGGAAACATTGAATTAAACATTAATAGAGTTGATGTGAATAATATTTTTGGCAAATGGTCGCATCTAAGTGGTTTTTTAAAGATCATTCCAATTCCGGAAAACACACAGTTCGTTAGTATTATTGAGAAAAGTACAGAAATTATACTTTATAAATGCAAGGTTTCGGGTCTGAAAAAAATCGAATTTGCATCCAAAGAGTACAAAAACTGGATTGAGAAGAACATTATCACCGATCGCCTTAATAAAATATTAGCTAAAGCAGTAGCTGATTTTGATTACCAACCATTAATTAGCATAATAATGTCAGTTTATAATGTTAACCCGAGATGGTTAAAGAAAGCAATAGAATCTGTGCAAGAACAAATTTATCCAAACTGGGAGTTGTGTATAGTTGATGATGCTTCGACAAATAAAGAAACATTGAATTATCTTAAAAAAATTGAAAACACTCAAGGTTTGAAAGTGAAGTATCGTGATAAAAATGGAAATATTTGCCTTGCAACTAATAATGCGGCGGATATGGCTACAGGAGAGTTTTTGTTTTTTATGGACCATGATGATGTGTTGCTATCAAATACACTCTTTGAAATTGTACGGGTCTTGCAGCAGAATCCGGAACTTGATTTGTTTTATGCAGATGAGGATAAAGTTTCCATTACAGAAGAGCGATATAATCCATTCTTTAAGCCTGATTTTTCGTACTTCCTTTTACTTTCATTTAATTATATAAACCATCCTACCTGTATACGTCGCACTCTTTTTGAAGAAGTTGGCAGGTTAAGAATAGGATTTGAAGGATCTCAGGACTTTGATTTACTTCTAAGGGTTATTGAAAAAACAGAAAACATCTACCATATCCCCAAAGTATTATATCAATGGCGGACCTTGTCCGGTTCTGTTGCACTTTCAATTAATGAGAAACCTAGTGTTATTAAATCTACTAAGAAAGCTATCAATGAACATCTAAGACGAAAGGGATACGAAAGAATTATTTATCGTCCGGAGTTTTCAAAAAAATTAAATATACCTTTGTTTCAAATTGATCAGGAGAAGCTAAATGGAAGTGTAGAAATTATTATTCCTGTCAAAAATAAATACAAAATAACCTCAAAATGTATTCAATCAATTCTAAATAAAACAGTATATAAAAACTATAATATTTTAATCATTGATAATGGATCTGATGATCCCGCCACAATTAAATATTTAAAATCCCTAAAGGACAGCAGAATAAGGATATGTGAAATTTTAAATAAAGATGACAGTTTTTCTCACAGCTACTTAATGAATGAGGCTGCAAAATTAACACAAGCTGAGTATTTACTTTTTTTAAATAACGATACAGAAGTTATTGAACCAAGATGGTTAAACCGTATGTTAGCATATGCAGAGTTTAATGATGTTGGTGTTGTTGGTGCACGACTTCTTTTCCCTGATAACAAAATTCAACATGCAGGAGTTATCTTAAATACAGGCTGGAATAATGCTCCCGGTCACGCATTCTATGGTTTTCCTTCTGATCAGATTTCTGATTTTCTCCGTGCCGAAACTTCTGCAGAAAAATCTGCAGTAACAGGTGCCTGTATTCTTACAAAAAGAAGTGTATTTAATCATGTCGGCGGGTTTGATGAAAAGAATTTCCCCCTTTCATTTAATGATATTGACTATTGCTTACGTGTACGTGATAAGAACTATAAAATCGTGTATTGCCCTGGAGCCGAATTATATCATCACGAATCACATACGAGGTCAAAGAAGGATAATCCAGAGTTTTTAAGAAAGTTTCTTGAAAAACACAATAAATGTATCGATCCTTTTTATAATAAGAATCTCGAAAAAGACTGTTCATATAAGGTTGCTTCTAGATTAATACCTGATTATGAGGAATTTATTAAAAAGTATAGTAATGGAATGTTTCATTAGTAAGATTAATATTGGTTAGCTTATAATGAAAAGTATTATTATAACAAAATACAAAGAATCATTATGGATATTTAAAAATAAAGGAAGTTTCAAAAAGTTTAAAGAAGAAACATTTAGTATCAATTTTATTAATAGCCAGGGATAAGGATTTATTGACTTTTTACAATACATATAACTCAGTATCAAATCAGATTTAAGATAATCTATTGAATTATGTAAGTTTTACAGAAGGCAATATGGATGTA
>CAZREZ010000060.1:0-11368 GCA_964599115.1 uncultured Bacteroidales bacterium | reverse complement strand
TATTCTTTGCGGCTTAGCGGCTTTGCGTGAGATTTTATGAATAATGCAGGTTAGAATTTAGAATTAGAAATTACGAATTCTTATAAACAAACTTTAGCCTTTTCTACTTAGCATAACTAATAGCCCTTGTTTCGCGGATCACTGTTATTTTCACCTGTCCCGGATAAGTCATTTCATCCTGTATTTTCCTCGACAGATCATAAGAAATTTTATTTGCTTCACTATCTGAAACTTTATCAGCACCCACAATCACCCGCAGCTCTCTCCCTGCCTGTATGGCAAAGGTTTTTACAACACCCGGATAAGTTAATGCCAATTCTTCCAATTTATTTAACCTTTGAATATATGATTCAACCACTTCACGTCTTGCACCCGGTCTTGCTCCTGAAATAGCATCGCAAATCTGAACAATAGGAGCTATCAATGAATTCATTTCTATTTCATCGTGATGTGCTCCGATTGCATTACAGATTTCAGGTTTTTCCTTGAATTTTTCCGCCTGTTTCATTCCGAGAATTGCATGTGGTAATTCAGATTCATTATCAGGCACTTTACCAATATCGTGCAGCAATCCAGCTCTTTTGGCAATTTTAGTATTCAAACCGAGTTCGGCAGCCATTGTAGAACATAAATTGGCAACTTCTCTTGAGTGTTGAAGCAGGTTTTGCCCATAAGAAGATCTGTATTTCATCTTGCCTATCATTCGAATAAGTTCATGATGCATATTATGAATACCAAGGTCAATGGCAGTCCTTTTTCCAACATCAATAACTTCCTGTTCAATCTGTTTCTTTGTTTTCGCTACAATTTCCTCAATACGTGCCGGATGAATACGACCATCAGTAACTAATTTATGTAAAGAAAGTTTTGCTATCTCCCTTCTAATAGGATCAAAACCGGAAAGTAAAATAGCATCGGGAGAATCATCAATTATAATCTCAATGCCTGTAAGCGCTTCCAATGTTCTAATATTTCTTCCTTCCCTGCCGATTATCCGGCCTTTTACCTCATCATTTTCAATATTAAAAACCGAAACCGAATTTTCGATTGTGTGTTCAGCAGCCGTACGCTGAATTGTTTCAATCACAATTTTTTTAGCGTCTGTATTTGCCGAAAGCTTTGCTTCATCAACAATTTCCCTAATGTATATTGCTGCCTCGGATTTGGCTTCATCTTTTAATGTTTCAATCAATTGAGATTTGGCTTCATTGGCCGACAAACTCGAAATTTCTTCCAACTGTTCAACTTGTCTGTTATACGCTTTTTCCAGGTCAATCTGTTTTTTATTGATTATCTCAAGCTGATTTGTCAGGTTTGACTTAATTGTATTTATTTCATTTTGCTTTCGCTGAAACTCTTCCATTTTCTGCGAAATTGTTGCTTCTTTTTGTTTAAGGCGGTTTTCACTTTTTTGGATTAGATTATTTTTTTCATTGATAATCTTCTCGTGTTCAGACTTTAATTGAAAAAATTTTTCTTTTGCTTGTAATATCTTATCCTTTTTGATAACCTCAGCTTTATCCTGTGCTTCCATTAAGATATTTTCACTTTTCTTTTCTACTGATTTTCTTAAAAAGGTAGAAGTAATCAAGCCACCTGCGAACAAAGCAACAACACCTATGATTATACATAATACTACTATATCCATAATTTTTTTTGTTAGTTAAATAAAAAAACCCGCAGAAATTCAGGAGTTTAGTAAACCCCATGTGACATGGATAGAGTTGCCAAATTTTTCGAACTTCCACTGTCCCGGTTTTAACCGGAAATTCCACCGAAGCGGACTGAGGCCCGTCCTACGAATTTATGAGCTTTAACTCTAAATTTTATAATGTTGAGTTTACAAACATATTTGAATTAATGCGGGTAAATTTTAATATTTTTCAATGAACGTATGTATTATATCTTTTAAACTAAATTATCTGATAAAACCTTATTTATTTCTAACAATCTTTCGGCAAACCGATTATCCATATTTTTATTTTGTTTTTCAAGATTTAGCGAAGAATTAGCATATTGTAACGACACCATTGCCAGCAAATCCTGTTTATCATTAAACGCATAATTTTCTGAATAATCTTTTATTTTTTCGTTAATAAATTTAGCTGCCTTCCGAATTGTTTCTTCTTCCTCTTTTTTTATTGTTAATCTATATGGTCTGTCAGCTATTTTAACTGATATTGTTAATTCATCCATTTAATTTAACCGGTTTATCAACTAATTACTTAAAAGCTCAATACACTTATCTATTTCCCGCACCAGTTCATTAATTTTTAACTTAGCATCATTTGATCCTTTCATGGATTCAAGCGATTTAGCTAATTTTATTCTATTAAATTCTTCTTTTAATTGATTAATAATTTTTTTTTGTTCTTCTATATTTTTTTTTAATTCCGTATTTTGATTTAATAATAATTCATTTTCCGATTTATTTTCTTTTTGCAAATTTACTAACTTCCTGACTTTGTATTCTATTCCAGAAATTAATTCATCTGCATCGTTCATTTATTAAAATTCTTACTTTACTACATTTGTTATAACTCAACAAAAATACAAAATTAGCTTTATAATTCCAAATATATAATGCATGAATTTTAAAAATATTGTATATTATTTTTTATTGATTTGATTATTAAGATAATAAATAATTATTTATTTTTAAAGTTTATGGTTTTGAGGTGAAAAGACTAAAGGCTAAAGTTTAAAGGCTAAAGTTTAAAGTAAAAAAACATTTAAAGGAAGCCCGCTAAGCGCCTTGGAGGCGCTAAGCGGATGATCAGAAATCAATTAGCTGCTAAGCAGTTTGGAACTGCTAAGCGGCTTTCTCAGTTATTTACTATTTCAAACTTCACAACTGCTTCGGATCCTGATCCATCCACAACAGTAACTATATGTTTACCTTTTTCAGGTCTCATTTCCATTTGATGAAAATTTTCTGTAAAGACAATATATTCTTCATCAAGATGCCAGTATATTTTTGATTGAGGATCACGGTGTGCAATTTCAAAAACCACCTTGCCCGGAGTTCCGTCCATCTCAACCGGAATAAAAATTCTTGAATTATTATCAGGGTAAATAAATGCCAGTTTCCTCAAGTCATCATTGTTTAAACAACCTTCCATTACAGGTGGTAATGGCTTGTATAAAGGATTTCCCGATTTATAGTACCATTCCTGAACGGGTGGTAAAACAAACCACGTTTTATGAACCATATTATTAACATCTTCACATTCGCCCGACACCCTGAATTTTTCATTTTTATCAAGATGTACTATTTGATGATAAGGGCATGCAGGTGTAATTAATCCTTTTTCCAATATCCAGACCGAATCAACAGGCTCACAAATCAATGACGCACGATGTCCGCTTTGCCTGCATACAGGAACCTTTACCATTTCATCAAATGGCCGGTCAAACCAATCTATCCGTGGTAAAAGATCAAAAACGTCGAACATAACAGGTGCTGCGGCACTTACACCTGTTAAGCCGGGTCTGCCTTCCCCATCAGCATTTCCAACCCAGACAGCAACAACATAAGCCGGAGTTGTGCCTATTGCCCATGCATCACGGAAACCAAAACTGGTACCCGTTTTCCATGCTACTTTTTGTGATGATGAAAAATATTTCCAACCGGTTTCTTCTTCGGGACGGTTAACTTCTAACAAGGCATTGTAAGTAAGCCATATAGCACCTGCGGAAATTAATGAGTTGTCTGACAGCTCTTTATATTCCGGTGAATAACAAACACTTTTCCCTAAATCATAATTTATTTGCCTGAAATCCTTATCAAAATATTTACTATTATAAGCCTGAAAATGATTCAGTGCTCTGGCCATACTTGTATAAACTCCTGCCAGAGCCCATAATGTAGCTTCCGCTCCACCCAAAATCAATGTTAATCCATAATGATCGGGAGGATGATTTATTGTTGAAAATTCCAGTTTCCGGAGGAGATAGTGAAAACGTTCAACACCATAATTGCGTAACATCCTTACAGAAGGAATATTCAATGAACGTGCCAAAGCCTTTTTAGCAGGTACAGCCCCTTCATAGCCGAGGTCAAAATTTTTCGGAGTATAACCGGCAATATATGTTGGAATATCCGGAACCAGGGTGTTTTGTAAAATCATACCATCATCAAGCATAGCAGCAAACAGAAAAGGTTTAAGAATACTTCCCGTGCTTCTGGGGGCAATACAAACATCAACCATATTTCCATGCTCTTCATACCCTGTCAATCTTGTATTGCCAATATATGCAATCACATCCCCTGTTTCAACTTCAGTTACTATTACAGCGATATTATGAATTTGGTTATGCTTTAAAATATCATTATGGTTTTTAACTATCTCAGCAACTTTTTGTTGCATCCGTGCATCAATTGTACTGATTATACTTGAACCCTTTTTATTATTATAAATCCTGATAAGCAAATGAGGAGCCAATTGCGGTATTGCATGGGGTTTCTCAGGCAGTAATTCAAGTTTAGATAGATAACATGTAATTGAATCCATTTTCCCTTTTTCATACAACCTGTCAATCAAGCGGTTTCTTTTATCAAGCAGTAGTTCACGGTTTTTTCCCGGATGAATCAAGGATGGTGCATTAGGCAATACTGCAAGAGTTGCTGCTTCGGCCCATGAAAGTTCATGTGTATTTCTGCCAAAATATCTCCATGCCGCAGCATCCAAACCTATAACATTCCCACCGAATGGCGCATTTGATGAATAAACGGATAATATCTTCTCTTTTGAATAACTGAGTTCAAGCCGTAATGCAAGTATGATCTCTTTTAATTTTTCAGTATAAGTCCTGGGACGCCCTTTTCCTGCCAACCTTATAAGCTGCATTGTTAAAGTACTACCACCGCTGACAATCTCTCCTGCCTTAATGTTTTGAATAAAAGCCCTTGCAATTGAAAAAGGATTAATTCCCGGATGATAATAAAAATGCCTGTCTTCAAACTCAATAACAGCTTCTTTGAATTTGTTTGGAACCGAATCGCATACAGGAAAGCGCCATTGCTCGTCTTCAGCGATTTTAGCGCCCAGTAATTCGCCGTTTCTATCATACACGACAGTAGAAAGAGTATCGTTAAACAAAGTTAAAGGCAGTAAATAATAGAAAGCAATTAATACAATTGCTAAAAGAAATATTAGAACATACCTTTTTTTAACTTTTCTATATGTATTGATTTTTATCTTTATAAAATCCAATCAAATATTTTTTTAGTAACTACGAGTGCCTAAAATGCCTAAAGTTATAGTTTTGTACTAAATTGTTGCAAAAATGGCATTCCGATAACCATCGGAATCATGTGTTAGTAATTTATTATTGAGTCCACTCTAAAAAGCCATCCAGAGTACTCAGGACTAATATTCAAAAATCGTCAAATATTGAAATCTGTGTATCAATTAATTAATAAGTCATCCGTACGAAGCGAAGCAAGCGACACGAAGTTAGCCCGCATGGGTCCGTATGGATGGCTATCATTACGGTTCAACTATCTTAACCCATTTTCCTGCTTTTCGTGCATTTATGTCATTATCATACATTGCTTCACAATAAATACTTGGCAGATAAAATTTACCCAGGTATGTAGCATTAAGCAAAACAACAAAAGTTTTACTCTTTACCTGTCTTAAATTGAAAAAAGTATAAACCCTGTCGTCTCTGATATCCTGATAAGTTGGTTTACTAAGAGTAAAAGCAGACTCAAAATCAGCTAATCTCATATTTGTAATTTCCCATCCGGAAGGAAAAATCTGTGTTAAAGCCATATTGGTATATGTACCCATTAGTCCGGGATTTTTTATTGTAATCTCAGCCATAAAATCCAAACCCTGTGGCAATTTGCTTTCATCAATAATATTTCCTTTCATATCTTTATATTTAACTGATAAAGCAAGATTGCTTTCTAAAGATATTGTATCTCCGATAACAGGAATACCTGTCATGGACAAAGTTGAATAAATTACCTGATCTCCCTTATTTTCAATACTTATATGTCCTGTTTTTATTTCATCGGAAACAATAATTTGATTTATCGGCAACAAACTATTAACACTTTCAATTTTTGATTGATTAATTTTATAAACAAATTTTAATTCCTTAGAGCCGACATCTGAGTTTCCAATAAATTCTGCCAGTGAAATCAAACAAAAGGCAGTTGTTTGTGTACTGTACCATCTTTGATAACTCATGCTTTTTGCTATCTCTTTCATAATAGGTATCGCCTTGCTTTTTTCATTCATCAGGCTAAAAGTATATAAAATAATTGCCCTGTCCCTTAATGATGAGCCATAAGTTTCCGACATAGATGTATATTTTTCAATCTCGGTCCCAAGGTTAAATGTTATACTCTTCGCAATCTCAGGCTGTCCGATAATTACATAGGCTGCAGCAAGCAACCATCTGGCCTGGGTACTAAGTTTTGAGGTCTCTCTCAACCTGTTCATAGCACCAACTTCAGGGCTGCCTGCCAATGCAAGTGTAAATAATCTGTAAGCCTGTATCATATCACTTTGTCTATGGTAACCCCTGTAATCAGTATAATAAGGACTCCATTGGCCTGCTGCTGTTTTCTGATAACTGATCCATTGATCTTTAAATCCTATTGGCAGAGTGTATCCGTTCTTTGCGGCTTCAAGCATAAAGTGACCTGCATAATTGGTTACCCAATCATTAGCCATAGCAGAGTTTGGCCAGTAAGCAATACCACCGTTTGATATTTGCATAGACTTCATACGATTGATCCCATTTTTAATATTCTCACTAATCCTTAATGCTGTTTTAGAATCTATTTCCATTAGTTTGTTTAAGTAAAGCTGAGGAAATACTGATGATATGGTTTGTTCAGCACAGCCATAAGGATACCTGACAAGGAACCTTAGACGTTCTTCCAGATTCATAGGCGGAACACCTGAGATTTCAAGAACAGCAGAGTTGCTTCCATCAATACCCGGTAGAGTATAATTTGTTTCCCATGTTTTCCCGGGCTCCATTACACCACTTATGGTTCTGGTAACCGGCGGATTAGGATTACGTATTTCAATCTCAATATCATAGGATGCTTTTTCCTGTCCTGACTGTACTGTTACATTTACTTTTCCAATGCCAACATCCGGTTTTACTTTTAACTCAAAATTCACAACTTTATCACCTGTTTGGTCAAAAGTAATATGTTTTGTGTTTTCAGAAATTGTAAAATATTCATTGGTTTTAATATTTACAGTCACATCCTTAATATTATCTTCCATAGCAAAAACAGTAACCGGCAAGCTTGCTGATTCCTCGGGTCCTAAAACCCTTGGCAAAGTTGCAAGCACCATAAGCGGCTTTTTAACAGGAGTTGTTTTCTCGGTTGAACCAAAGGCACCTTTATCACCTGCAATCAACATGATCCTGACCGAACCTACATAATTCGGCATCATGAAAGTGTGCGTTTGTTTGCCTTTTTCTAATTTAAAAGGTCCCATAAATATTACAACAGGTTTAAAGCGATTAGCTCTTTTCTTCTCAGAACCTTTCATTTCTTCTCCTCCACCACCAATTGCAAACATTCGCTCGATTGTACCCCCGAAAGCTCCTATCACATATTTATACATATCCCAGGTTTTTACACCAAGAGCTTCCCTTGCATAAAAAGAATTCCATGGGCTTGGTGTTTTGAAATGTGTTAAATCAAGTAAACCTTCATCTACAACTGCTATAGTATATGTCATTGGCTTACTGTTCTTTTCAGAGACTGTAATTGAAACATCTTCTTCGGGTTTTAAAACATCCGGCATCTGAATTTCGGGGCACAACAGGGTTTCAGGGTTTTCCACTATTACAGGTATCACACCGTATAAGCGTATTGGTAAGTCATTAACAGTTTGAGAATGTGGCTGGATAAGTGTGATATTAATATAAATATTAGGTGTCATTTCCGGTGTAAGCTTAAATGAAAAAGAAGTTTGTTTAGGCTGTGCCTGTATCCAGAAAGTCTCAATTACTTTCGATCCGGATTCAATACTTACCAGTGCTCTACCAACACCACCTGAGGGAAAAGTTACAGTACATTTCTCACCAACTTCATATTTTTCTTTATCTGAATCAAAAACCAGCATAGTTGCGTTTTGCGGATCGCCTATCTGAGGCTTTCCTGCCCATCCCGGCCAGTCAAGATAGCATGTTTTACCTGTGGAATGACCACTTTCCTCATCAATTACATGAATAAAATACCTGCCCCATTCGGGATATTTTATCTCAAAGCTAAATTTACCATGTCCGTCTTTTGTGGATAATGATTTTTCAAGAATCGGTTGCTTGAATGTTCTACCAAAATAGGAAGCAATATCATCATCAGAAGCATTCCACCACCAGCGCCATTGAACCTTATAAATCTTTATTTTAAGATTATTGACTGAAACAGGCATACCTTCTGCATTAACAGTAACCACATCAATAGTATGTGTAGTATCGGTCAGCAACATATTTCTTTTATCACCTTTAGGAACCATAATTCCAACAAAGTTCTTGTAAGGTGCATACTTAATTGAAAAATAATCAATACTGAACTCTCCACTTTCTTCAAATACCTTTGTGCTGAAATTTGCTTTTAACATACCCGGAGCATTTGATACCTTTGGAAAATCAATACTTACCATAGCAATACCCCGATCGTTTATTTTTCCATCGAAAATTGTTTCTTCATCAGAAATAAACCTTTTGGAAGGATCATCAAAAATGTAGTTTTGATATTTATCAAATTTTGTCCTGGTCTGCGAAAGCATTACATCAATTTTAGCCTTTAAATTTCTTGCAATTGCGCCGGTGAGCCATTTCACACTTAGCTCTCCTTTAACATCCCGGTTTAAGGCTGTAATGCAATCAGTTCCAAATTCAAGTTTTATTTTAAGCCTGTTTGGTTTTACTGTTTCAATTTTAATCCTTTTTGAAAATGAGGCTCCGCCTACTTTTACTTTGGCGGCCCAGTTCCCTGTTAGAGCGTCTGCATCAGTTTTTGTTCTAAAATCATAAAAATTATTAAGTCCTTTAAGTTTAACTGTTCTTTTAACAAGCTGGCCTTGTGGATTTATCATTTCAAAAACAACAGGGTGATCCTTCGGTAATAAATGGTCTTTATCTTCAAGAATAAATGTAAGATAAAGGCTATCGCCCGGGCGCCATACTCCTCTGTCGCCATAAATAAAGCCTTTAATTCCCTCATTAACTTTTTTACCTGAAACATCAAACTTGCTAAGACTTAAAGATGTACCATCATCCACCCGTAAATATCCGGAATGATTTCCTTTTATTGCTTTCAAATAATATGGTTTACTATTTAAATCAACAGTGGTAATACCCTGATCGTTTGTTTTTGCCCTGCCAATAAATTGCTGCTGATAATTATACAGTTCAATATCCACATTCTTGACAGGTTCTGCGTTTAGCAGGTTAGAAACAATTACTGTCATAATATTATTTGAGCTTTCTTTTGCAATTATACCCAAATCAGATGCAAGGATATTTTTGCTTTTAAATCTGTTTTGGTTGTAATAGGATACATGACACGGATTATCTCTTTCTTCCCATCGGTATCCCGGCGGATAATAATAGTAATAGTATTCGGCATTGTCCCAGTAGCTTGGTTCATCTTCGCTGCTATCCCAATCATCCTCATCAACTATATCTTCATCAGTATTCCCGTTATCCCCGCAACTATATAAAGAATATTGTTTTCTGAACAAAAATTCAACCCTGTAAATTGCACCTGGATCATTTTTTATCAGGTCTGACAGGTCTAATGAAAATGTGTTCCACTTTCCAAGATCCAAAGGTTTATCAGAAGTCAATTTCACAGTTTTACGCAAAACAGGCCTTCCAACTCGTCTTAACTGATAATTGCCCGAAAAATTATTTAGCTGAAGAAACTGCCCAATATTATTTTCAAAGATTTTTATTATTTCAACATCAACAGCTTTAAGATTCACTGCCTTAAAAGGCAATATCAGTCCATCTGAATTAGGCAGAATCACACCGTCTCCTATTAGCTCAACTGCAGGTTTTAATTCTTTGAATGAAATAAGTAAACTATATGCTTCTTTTAATTTCTTATTAAACACACTTTTAATACCTGCTTCAATCAAAAGCTTATTCTCACCTAATTCACGATTTTCAGGAAAAGCCTTTATCTGGTTTCCGTCAATTATGCAACGAAGTTTCGATCCATCAACAAGCCTGATCAGTCCCTTAAGATTCTGCTTTTTATCAATAGGATCGGAAAAACGAATAACGATTTCCTGTTTTGGCCGTTGGTTGACTTTTACATTAAGGATTTTAAATATACCAATAGCAGGAATCTCAATAGTATCTTTTCCCTGCACTTCAATGCCTATTGGTTTTCCATCCCAGGAAATTAGCAGGTTTTGTGCTCCTTCCAGTCGTTTTATACTGTCAATAGTGAAATTGTGGTTAATTCTATCTGTTTTATGCACCCATCGTATCTGCTGATCAACATTACTAATCTTAGCATTAACTATCTTTTCAACTTTTGATTGTTCAATTACATCACTCGAAATAAGTGTTCCTGTAACATTTACCAGAGTTTTATCATCTGAATATGTATTAAAACCAATGTTGAAAACCTCAAAGGATTGTCTAATTGTTTGAAATTGAAAAGAAAATATACTTAGTTCCTCTGACACTTCTAATAATTTTCCTAAGTAAAACTCAGCATCATATACCTCTCCATGTTTTAATTTTTTATCAGGCCTGAATTCTATTGTTCTTTTATCTATGAGATACGCATTTCCAGCAATAGAAGGACTAAAAGTAAAAAGCTCCTCCTGTACCGGAACTTGCAAAATAGCTGATGAATCCAAATCATTTACCAATCTAACCCTGATAACCGATTCACATGAAATCACTCCCGAGGTATATGCCGAAATATACTGACTGAACTCGGGATTCATGATAGGGGGCTTTTTAACTTTCGTTTCACAATTACTAACAACTAATGAAATAATTACCAAAAAGGCTAAAGAAATTAATGATTTTATTTTTTTCATGATAGTAAATATTGATTTACAGTTGATTAATTATTAAAGAAATATAGAAATATAACGCTTAAAATTAACAAGAATTTCAGGAGAACACAAATATTTTTTCTTTATTTATTTAATGATGTTTTATGACATTTTTAGCAATATGGTATTAAGTAAAAAACATGACTGAAGAATTCCTCTATTACATCTGGATGTTCAGGTTGTTTGACAAGGATATTTCCACAACATCAGGAAAATCAATAAATATTCTAAAATCAGGTGAAAAAAATACTGATTCCGGACCTGATTTTTTTAATGCAAAAATTAAAATCGGTGAT
>CAZREZ010000059.1:0-11476 GCA_964599115.1 uncultured Bacteroidales bacterium | reverse complement strand
ATCCCGCTTTGAAACAAGAAGACCGTTAGTTTTTAATATATTCAAATGATGAGAAGCAGAAGCTTGTTCAATACCTAGCTTTGTGTAAATTTTTGTAACGTTCATTTGAGATTCATCATTTAACATGTCAATTATTGCAATCCGCATAGGATGCGCAATCGCTCTTAGTTTGCTTGCAGCTGCTTCTAATTTAGCTACATCTAATACTGATTTTTTCATAACGAAAAGTTTTAATGTTTAATTAGTAATTTTTTGCAAATATATATAAAAATTTAGTATATTCAAATCTATGTATGTGTAAATTAAGATATATTTTGTATTTAGTCGAAAAAGTTTATCAAATTTATCCATGTGACCGAAGCCCATATGGGCCCATGCGGGCTAACTTCGTGTCGCTTGCTTTGCTATAGAAATCCGTATTGATGGACCTGTTCCGTAATTGTAATCGGTTTATTTTCTACTCATGTTGAAAATAATTAGAACCTATTCTTCAAATAACTGTGTAAATTCAAATCTATTACCATCAAACAAACCCTTATCGCTTAACTTCAATTCAGGAATTACCAATAATGCCATAAACGATAAAGTCATATAAGGAGCATTGAGCTTTGAACCCAATTTTTTTGCTTTCTTGTCAATACTGTCATATTCAGAAGCAATAAGATAACAATCTTTATTTGACATCAAACCGGCAACATGTAGCGGAAGAACTATTTTTTCATCTGCATTTGCCAGTGAAACCCCACCTTTTACTTTAATCAGCATGTTAATGGCATTCATAATGTCTTCATCATCAACACCAACAGCAATAATATTATGACTATCGTGTGCTACTGACGAAGCAATTGCTCCTTTCTTTAATCCAAAATTATTAATAAAAGCAATTGCAGGTTTGACTTGTTCATAACGGTTAGTCACAACCAATTTTAAAACATCATTTTTTGTATTACTTTCAGCATTATTTTTTTCAACATCTATCTTAGCTGATATTTTTTTTGTAATCAATTGCCCGTCAATCGCATGAATAACTTTAACAGTATCGGATTGTGGTGTTATCTGCAAATCCTGTAATTCTATTTGTTTTGTTCTAAAATTGTTGGGAGTAGAATCTGTAATTGGATTAATTAAGGTTTTTCCGTTTTCAGCAACTTTAGTTCCGTCAATATATGTTGCCAAAACATTAAAATTATCAAAATCATCAATAATTATAAAATCAGCAGGGTCACCTTCCTGTAATAGCCCAACTTCAAGACCATAATGCTTAACAGGATTATAAACACAACTTCGTAATACTGTAACCGGGTCATATCCTTTTTTTATTGCTCTTTTTACCAAATCGTTAATATGACATTTTTCAAGGTCATTAGGATGCCTGTCATCAGAGCAAAACATTAATTTTTCAGGGTATTTGCCCATAAGTCCAATTAATGCTTCAAAATTTTTAGCTGCACTTCCTTCTCTTATTATTATTTTCATTCCGTATTTGATTTTGTCCAGCGCTTCCTCAATTGTAAAGCATTCGTGGTCGGTTGAAATACCGGCTTCAATATATTTTTTTGCTTCCTCGCCTCTCAGTCCGGGAGCATGCCCATCTACTTGTTTATGATATTTTTTTGCAACTGCTATTTTTGCCATTACTTCTTTATCGTGTGACAATACTCCGGGCCAGTTCATCATTTCTGAAAGATATTTTATCTCATCCGTTTTTAACAGTTCTTCAATTTTATCAACGCCGAAAGTAGCTCCTGATGTTTCAAAAGTTGTTGCAGGAACACATGACGAAGCACCGAAATAAAATTTAAGTGGAACTTTTTTCCCGTTTTCTATTATATATTTAACTCCGTCCATTCCCAGCACATTTGCAATTTCGTGTGGGTCGGAAACAGTTGCAACCGTACCGTGAACAACCGCCAAACGTGCAAATTCAGAAGGAATAAGCATTGAACTTTCAATATGGATATGGGCATCAATCAGCCCGGGAACGATGTAATTTGTGTTATTAGTTTTTTCTTTTAATATTGAAGATATTTTATCGTTTTTAACAGTAATTGTCCCTTGAAAAATTTTCCGGTTTACGACATCAACTATGTTTCCTGATATTGAATAAGTATTTTCCATGATATTAATTTTTAAAATTTAACACTAAAGTACAAATAATTTTTGCAATTAATCATTTTTAAAATCTATCCTCGAAGCCAGGGAATAGGAATTGATTAATAAACTGAATAGTTACAAGTTATTTAACGGTTTGCCAGTTGTCCGCAAGCTGCGTCAATATCCTTTCCACGGCTTTTCCTGATATTTACTATCAAATTTTTACTTTTCATAAAATCCGCAAATTCATTCATTTTTTCATTGTCAGCTTTGCTAAAACCATTTCCTTCAACTGTATTGTATTCAATAATATTTATTTTCACCGGGAAGTTTTTACAAAAACCCGCTAATTCTTTGGCATCGGATAATGAATCGTTAAAATTTTTAAATAAAATATATTCAATTGTAATTCTTTTATTTGTTTTGGAATGAAAATATTTTAAAGCTTCAATAAGTTTTTTTATTGAATTTTGTTTATTAACGGGTATAATGCTGCTGCGTTTATTATCATTAGCCGTATGAAGCGAAAGTGCCAGATTGAATTTTATGTTATCATCGCCAAGTTGTTTGATTTTTGTTGCAATGCCGACCGTTGAAACGGTTATTCTTTGGGAAGACATTGCAAGTCCGTCTGCGGAAGTAATTATTTCAATCGATTTCATTACATTTTGATAATTCAACATAGGTTCGCCCATGCCCATATAAACAATATTTGACAATGGAATTTTATAATTATCAAGTGCTGTTTTTGCGATAATTACAACCTGATCATAAATCTCATCAAAATTCAAATTTCTTATAAATCCGAATTGCCCGGTTGCACAAAATTCACAGGCTAAAGCACATCCCACCTGCGAAGAAATACAAGCTGTCATCCTGTCGGAACTTGGAATAAGTACACCCTCAACAACATTTCCATCAAAAAGCCCGAAAGCAATTTTTATTGTTCCGTCTTTGCTTTTCTGCTGTGAATTAATTTTTATTGAATTTATTACAAAATTGGAATTAAGAAGTTCACGGATTTTTTTAGACAGGTTGGTCATTTCTTCAAACGAGAAGGCTGAATTTTTCCAAAGCCATTCATAAACCTGTTTCGCATGAAAAGGTTTTTCGTTATTATTTGTCATGAATTCTTTAATCTCCTCAATAGAGATAGCTCTGATGTCTTTTTTTGAAGATGATGTCTGTATTACCATTCTTCTTCCACTTTCTCAGGTGCCGGTTTCATTTTCATTTTTAAATTTTCCGACCATTCGGCAACAAAATCTGCAAGCTGTTTAAGGTAATTATTCCATTGTGGATTATATGCAGGATCGGATTTATCAAGCCACTTTTCCACAGGATAGCGTGAAGCTTTTTTTAGTACAAAATCAGTAATTGTATACCTGTATCGTCCGTCTTTAAGCTCAATTACAAATGAATATAAAACCATAGCTCCATCCAATTTATTCCCGTCTTTATCAAAATAATTAAGCCTGAAGCGGTGATTACCTTTAATTTTACCTGTTTTATTATCGCGAACTTTAGTAACGCTAACAGGATTATTATAAGAATTATTAAGCCAGTTAATACAACGATTAAACAACTCATTTTTCGTACCCTCTTCCTGAACAACTTCCTGATAGGTAATTAATTGTGTTTCTTCATCAATTGGATATTTTGATTTTATATCTTCCTGACAAAAGACATTATTAAAAATAAATAAAATTACTAATATTGATAATATTTGCTTTTTCATCAGTTAGTAGTTTTTATTGATTTTATAAAGAATTAAACTAAAATTTATTATATATATTGCAAATATACGACATAAAAAAAGCCCCACAAATTTTGAGGGGCTAATATTTAATTAGTGCATGTCTATAAAGTCAAACAACTTCTGAATTAAAGCACCAAATAACAAATAACAAAAAATAAATAAATTCGAAATATCAATGATCAAATGACCAAAACAGCTTTGAATATTGAAATTTTGGTAATTGAGATTTATTTGTGTTTTGGTGCTTGTAATTTGTTATTTTTACATAACCATAATCTCTTAACATCTGACATTAAATTAAAAAATACCTAACATGCTCAATTATGATATGCGAAATTTTTGTATTTTAATACATACCGCCCATACCACCTGGCATACCACCGCCCATTGGGGGCATTTGTGGTGCTGCCGGAGAATCTTCTTTATGTTCAGACACAACACATTCGGTAGTTAATAACATACCTGCAATTGAAGCTGCGTTTTCAAGAGCAACACGTGTAACTTTTGTAGGATCAACTACCCCAGATTCTGAAAGATTTTCATATTTGTCAATTCTGGCATTAAAGCCGAAATCTTCTTTACCTTCAATAACTTTTTGAACAACAACAGAACCTTCCATTCCGGCATTTTCAACAATCTGTCGTAATGGTTCTTCAAGGGATCTTCTTATGATAGCTATACCGGTATTTTCGTCTTCGTTTTCACCTTTAAGGTTTTCAATGGCTTTAATAGCTCTGATATAAGCAACTCCGCCGCCAGGAACTATACCTTCTTCAATAGCAGCTTTTGTTGCATTTAAAGCATCATCAAAACGGTCTTTCTTTTCTTTCATTTCAAGTTCACTTGCTGCACCAACGTAAATAACAGCTACTCCGCCTGATAATTTTGCTAATCTTTCCTGTAATTTTTCTTTATCATAGTCAGAAGTTGTGGTTTCAATCTGAGCTTTAATCTGTTTTATTCTTGCTTCAATATCGGTTTTATTACCTTTGCCGCTAACAATAGTAGTGTCGTCTTTGTCAATTGTAATTTTTTCTGCTTCACCTAAGTAAGAAAGATCGGCATCTTCTAATTTGTATCCTTTTTCTTCTGAGATTACAGTTCCCCCGGTTAAGATAGCTATATCTTCCAGCATTTCTTTTCTTCTGTCGCCGAAACCCGGAGCTTTCACAGCAGCAACTTTCAACGAACCTCTGATTTTATTTACTACTAATGTTGCTAATGCTTCACCTTCCATATCTTCGGCAATGATAATTAATGCACGTCCTGATTGAGCTGCTTTTTCCAGAATGGGAAGCAGGTCTTTCATTACAGAGACTTTCTTATCATAAATCAAAATGTAAGGGGTTTCAAAAACAGCTTCCATTTTTTCAGTGTCCGTAACAAAGTAAGGGGAAATATAACCTCTGTCAAACTGCATACCTTCAACAACTTTTACTGTTGTTTCAATGCCTTTGGCTTCTTCAATTGTAATTACTCCTTCTTTTTTAACTTTACTCATTGCTTCAGCAATGCGTCTTCCGATTGTTTGGTCATTATTGGCAGCAACAGTTGCAACTTGTTCAATTTTTTCATTGCTGTCGCCAATTTGTTTAGTTTGTTTTTTCAATGATTTGATAACTTCTGCAACAGCTTTATCAATTCCTCTTTTCAGATCCATAGGATTTGCACCGGCAGTAACGTTTTTCAAACCGGTTGTAATAATTGCCTGAGCTAAAACAGTAGCAGTAGTAGTTCCGTCACCGGCAATATCGCTAGTTTTGGAAGCAACTTCCTTTACCATTTGGGCGCCCATATTTTCAATAGGGTCTTGTAATTCAATTTCTTTTGCAACTGTTACACCATCTTTGGATATAGCCGGTGAACCAAAAGATTTGTCAAGAATTACATTTCGGCCTTTAGGGCCTAAGGTTACTTTTACTGCATTTGATAATGCATCAACACCTTGTTTTAATGCTTCTCGTGCTTTGATGTCATATGTGATATCTTTTGCCATTTTTTTTAATTTTAAGTTATTAATATTTTAAATTATCTTTTTTAAACAATAGCTACAACATCTGATTCGTGCATGATCAGATAATCATTGCCATCAATAGTAATTTCAGTACCGGCATATTTTCCGTATAAAACGTTATCACCAACTTTTACAGTTAGCGGTTCATCTTTTTTACCGGTTCCTATTGCTACGATTTTTCCTTTCAGGGGTTTTTCTTTAGCAGTATCAGGAATAATAATTCCACCGGCAGTTATTTCTTCAGCAGCAGCAGGCTCAATAATCACGCGGTCTGCTAAGGGTTTAATATTTAATTTTGCCATAATAAATTAATTTTTTTTTGTTAGACAATATGTAATTTCATAAAATACAATTGGGCACTGTCATATTTTGTGCCAAAGTGGAAAATCAGAAAAATGACAGGGTTTTATGACATTCTGACATTTTATCAACTGGATTTTCGAGAAATGCTTAAATTTTGTTTTATGTGTAAATTAAATCTATGTTTATAAGGAAATGAATCACCAAATAAAAAGTTACAAACAAGGATTATCAAATTTCTTTGTTTATTCCTGCGAGGGAGGTGCCTGATAATCCTCAATAGGCTGGGCTTGCGAATTGTCAATTTGCTCTCTCAACTCGGTATCAAATGTAGACTGAACGTCAGTATTTCTTGGAATTACAAATATTGAAAACAAGCTAAGAACCAGTAAAGCAATTGCTAATGTCCATGTTGTTTTTTCAAGAAAATCAGCGGTCTTTCTTACACCCATGTATTGATTTGACCCGGCAAAATTTGAAGCAAGTCCGCCGCCTTTGGAATTTTGCACTAAAACAACTAAAATCAAAAGAATACAAGTTATAAGTATTAAAACTGAAATTAAAATATATGTGCCCATTTTTTTGTCTTTAAATTAAATAATGATATTTTTTTGTTTTATTTATTTGAGTTCCTGAATTTTTTTAATTCGGGCTGCAAATATACTAATTTTTTCTGGAAATTTCAAACTTAATTTTTCATAAATTTTTATTGCCTTGGGATAAATTCCCTGATCGTAATAAATTTTTGCAAGAGTTTCGCTAACGATATTTTCTTCATCAACTATACTTAAGCGAGCTGAATCAACAGGATTGTAAAAACCGGATTTAATACGTGTGATGCTCGGTTCGTCCTTTATGAATTTGTCTATTAACTCGCTTTTGGTTTTTAAGTTTTTATCAGAAACGCTTGATTTTTTGTTTAAAATAGTTTCAACGATATGATGTATCTCATCTGATTTTGCTTTGTTTTTTTGTTTTATGTCTTTGATTTCTTTAAGTCGTTCCTCAATTATTTTTTTTAATTCATCCGTTTTGCTTAATTTCTGTTCTTTTTCTTTAAACGAATCGGTTTTTATATCCTTAAGTTCAGATACTGCTTTATCAACTTTTTCTTTTTCCCGTTCAGTTGTTTCTGGAATATATTCGTCTGGCAGCTCAATTTTTTCTTCAGTAAAATTAATATTATCGATCAATTTTTTAAGAATTTTCCTATTGGAAGCGTATGCAGCGGCAATTTTTAACTGATTATCATATTTTATACTTTTTTCTTTAAATAAATTTAAAACATAAAGAATTTCGGCTGACTGGCAATAAGGAAAATCTTTTGTCACCTGCTCAAACAAATTAATGCTTTTGGCATTAATTTCATTAGGAAATTTAATAAAATTTACAAATTGCTGACGGTTCATTTATTATATGTTTCTATGTCAAATCCTGTTTGTTAAAAACAAGATAAAAGTAAAAACAATTCATTTACTTTTACCTTTAAATTTTTGTCTTTTATCTTTATAGTAATCTTTACCAGTTAACAACAGCCTTGTTAAAGATATCATCAACAAGCATTTCATTTATCAGAGCAATTAAATCTTGTTGCACATTAGCAAGATCCTGATCGCTTGGATAATCTTCATATCTTGTAAAGCTTGTTTCAAAATCTTTGCCTTCATCATAAATATTTGCAAATCTCACATCTACAGTAATAGTTAAACGGTTCAGTGCGGCAGTTTGGTCAGATTGAATTGCAACAGGTTTAACAGTATAAGCAACAATTGCTCCATCTATCATCAAATCGCCTCCTTTTTGTATCAGGATTAAATTAGTTTGAGAAACAAACTTATCCCTCAAGGCATCGGTAAAAGCCTGACTTAATGTGGGTTCAACCATAGAAGCATTGTTTGGAAAATGCTGAATCGAAATTGTTTTTGCTTCTGCTGGTATTGATGCACCTGTGAAAGAGTAAACACCACAACCGGAAATATGAAACAAACCGGTAAGTATTACAAAAATTATTATTAAACGTTTCATCAATTAATGATTATTTAATATTATATTCTTTAATTTTTCTATAGAGTGTTCTTTCTGATATACCTAATTCTTTTGCAGCAATTTTTCGTTTTCCGTTATATTTTTCAAGTGCTTTTTTTATCAAATCAATTTCTTTTTTTTGAAGAGAAAGCGATTCTTCAAGAACTTCAGAATGTTGGATTGGCTCATGTATTGTTTCATCAATATTTTGTTGAATTTCAATGTTTTCGCTATCTTCCTTGTCAGCCGAGTCAATATCCTGATATAATTGCTTGATCAGATGGTGTTTGTTTTTCTGAATAGCTTTATCATCTCCGTCACTTTGCAAAATTTCAACAACAATTTTTTTCAAATCATTTATATCTCTTTTCATATCAAAAAGCACTTTATAAAGCAGGTCTCTTTCAGAAAATTCGCTTTCAGTACTTTCTTTTTTATAAAGTATGGGTAATTTATTTGTTTGGTTTAAGGGTAAATATTTCCATAGAATATCGGCAGTTATTATCCTGTTTTGTTCAATAATTGAAATTTGTTCAGTAACATTTTTTAATTGTCTGATATTTCCCTGCCAGCGATAATTAATAAGAACTTTTTTTGCTTCTTCGTCTAACTGCAATGACGGCATACGATATTTTTCAGCAAAATCTGAAGCAAATTTCCTGAAAAGTAAGATTATATCATTTTTTCTTTCTCTTAAAGTAGGAACATAAATAGGTACGGTATTTAAGCGATAAAACAAGTCCTGTCTGAATTTCCCTTCTCTTATTGCTTCAGCTACATCAACATTTGAAGCAGCAACTACTCTTACATCTACTTTAATTACTTTTGATGATCCAACCTTAATAAACTCACCTGTTTCAAGGACCCGCAACAATCTAACCTGTGTTGATAAGGGAAGTTCGGCAATCTCATCTAAAAAAATTGTACCACCGTTAACAACTTCAAAATATCCTTTGCGAGCCTCGTGAGCTCCGGTAAATGAACCTTTCTCATGTCCGAATAATTCAGAATCAATAGTACCTTCTGGAATTGCTCCGCAATTAACCGCTATGTATGGTCCGTGCTTTCTTGCACTTAAATGATGAATGATTTTAGGAAATACTTCTTTTCCTGTTCCGCTTTCACCGGTTATCAAAACAGTTAAATCAGTGGGTGCAACCTGCCGTGCAATATCAATTGCCCTGTTAAGTAAAGGTGAATTACCGATTATTCCAAATCGTTGTTTTATTGGTTGTATATCCATTATTAAAATAAAATTAACTGTAAAGTTAATATTTAGTAATTAATCAGTGTTAAATTAACAACGAAAATTTCTTAATAAATATTATTATTGAATTGGGGTATCCATAAGGATGCCCTTCGGTTGTATGGGAAATAAAGGAAATACCTTTATACTCTTATTCCCCTCCCATACCATTTTTTACTTCTTTTTTAATACGTTGAAGATGACCACGTCCGAGAGCTTTGACTTCGCAACCAAGTTCATAGTATCGGCGAATTTTATCATCTGTAAGTATTCCGAAGCAATCAATCACAGCAATTGGCTGACCTGCCCATTTTACAATATCATCAGGTGAAAGATCAAGATATTCTTCATGAGGAACTGCTAAAATAAATGCTTCAACGCTTTTAAGAGCTTTACTTAAATCTTTTTGAACACGAATATCAACCAAATGTTCCTGATTGCGGAAAAAGCGACCCCATGAATGTCCGGGTGCAGGATAAGTATCTTGTGTTTCCAGTTCATACCAATGTTCAACATAAGGATCATGAACACGCATTTCTGCACCCATTTCGCTTAATTTACGGACAACCATTTCGCTTCCGCTATAACGTGTATCGCCCACATCCTCCCTGTAGCTCGCTCCTGCAATCAGAACATCAGCTCCTGCAATATACCTTGACATGTTACGTAAAGCATCACGAGTTAGCTGAGCAACATGCAATGAACGAGTGTCATTAATATCAATTGCTGTTGGAGTAATTTTGAATATTTCGTTACCATCTTCAAATCCAAGAATATGTTTATATGCCCAGTAACCAAGTCCGCCATCTTTAGGTAAACAATATCCGCCTATTCCAGGGCCCGGAAAAATCATATTACTATGAGTCGGTCGCATTTTAATTGCCTTGATAACTTTAATTAAATCAACCCCGTTACGTTCAGCAAAAAGACTCCATTCGTTCAGATAAGCTAAGATTGTTGCACGATATGAATTTTCAACGATTTTTGTAGTTTCAGATTCAATAGGTCTGTCCATCACAGTTAAGGGGAAATCTTTTGTATTCAAGACTTCATGTAGGAATTTTTCAACTCTATCACGTGCTTCTTTATTGCATCCTGAACAAACCCGCCAGAAATCGCGTATGCTTGATACGTATTCTTTTCCAGGCATAACTCTTTCAAAACTATGTGAAAGCAAAGGAGTAGTATTTAGTCCACGTTTTTTAAATTCTTTTTTAAGAATAGGCCATGCAACAAATTCTGTGGTTCCGGGAGCAACGGTTGTTTCAATCAGAACTAAACAATTTTTGGGAATTTTCCCACCAATTGTTTTTAAAGTGGCTTCAAGAGCTGCCATATCGGCTTCGCCTGTTTTCATGTTTCCAAGCTCTTGTTTTGCATAATCGCATTGAACATCAACAACAACACAATCAGCAAGTTTTAAACAATCGCTGTTATATGTAGCAAGGAGCGTTTTTTTATCATTAACACATCTCTTAATCAATTCATCTACTTCAGGGTCTTCAGCTTTTACAGGCGATTCACCCCTGTTTAATACTGGAATTTTCCAGTAACTTCTAAGGCTTGGTCTTTGGCATCCGATTACAAACTTACTTGGATTACTGTTTTTGTCTTCTGTGTCAGCTACAATTGCTGCCATAACTGCACCAACAAAACCAACGCCCATTACAACAACAATTTCTTTACCTTCTTTACGAGCCTTATTAACCTGATTCTCAAGCTGCTTGAATTCTTTTGCATAATTTTCCTTTTGAGGAATTGCAAATTTTTCACCTGTTGGACTAACCGAATAAGTTACATCACTGTTTTTTTCCATGCTAATCTATTTATAATTTATAAATTGTATTTATTTTCAATGTTTTAATGGTCGGCAAAATAATGACATTTAATCCAAAAATAAAAATATTTCTACCTTATCTTTGCATTAAAGTTTTTTTCAAAAGCAGATATTAGCCTGTTCATAACCTTATCAACAATTTTATCTGTTAAAGTTTTTTCAGGATTTTGAAAGATAAAACTGACAGCATAAGATTTTTTA
>CAZREZ010000058.1:5737-11543 GCA_964599115.1 uncultured Bacteroidales bacterium | reverse complement strand
AAAAAATTCTTTATAAATATTTATGTTTAGGGTGTCCAGATGCGGAAAACAGGAGGTTTTTTTTATTTGTATTTTCAATATTTGAGGGAAGCATAGTTGATTTTAATATTAAACTGTATTTTGATGGTGTTGAAGTTGCAGATGCTTACTCATTCACTTATTGTTATATAGATAATGTTTTTAAGGCAACGTTCGACAGACAATCTATAAGTTATAAAACAGCGGGCTTTATATCTTTAATATTTAGCTGAATAGTTGTTTTATTATTCCATATATTTTCCTCAATATGATAACAAATATCAAAGGGGATGCCTTTTTTAATATATTCTAAATATTTTGCCTGTTGAAATGCTATGGCTGAAACAGGATATCCTGAAATATCACGATGAACAACATTGAGTTTTAAATGATTGTTTCCTACTATTCGTGCATAACCCGAATCAATTACACCATTTGTTTGAAACACGGGTGTCATGTTGTTGGGCCCAAATGGTGCAAACTGTTTTAATATTCTGTAAAATTTATTATTAATATCATTAAGATTAAGCTTTGCATCAACTTCAATTTCGGGAACAAGCATATAGTCTTCAATTGTCTCAGAAACAATATTTTCAAAACGCTCCAGAAAAGCATTCAAATTTTCCTCTTTAAGCGATAAACCTGCTGCGTATTTGTGGCCACCGAAATGTTCCAGCAAATCGCTACAGGCATCAACAGCATCATAAATATCAAAATCCTTTACTGAGCGAGCCGAGCCTGTAATCAAATCATTAGATTTTGTTAAAACAATAGTCGGCCGATAATAGGTTTCCGTAAGCCTTGAAGCAACAATACCAATCACTCCTTTATGCCAGCCCGGATCAAAAACAACAGTGGATTTGCTGTTTTTTAGTTTTTCATTATTACTGATCATGTCAAGTGCTTGTTGTGTTATTTGGGTATCAAGGTTGCGTCGCTCCGTATTTAAAGTATTTATTTGCTCTGCTACCCGCTCAGCAGAATCAATGTCCTCAGAAATTAATAATTTTACAGAATTATTGGCGCTTTCAATCCTTCCTGCAGCATTTATTCTTGGTCCTACTAAAAACACAAGATCATTAATAATTAATTCCTTGTTAAATATTTTCTCTGTATTTATGTCCGTTTTTTTCCTTATAACATTGCTGTATTTTAAAATTGCTTCAATGCCAGGACGGGGATTTGAATTTAGAATTTTTAAACCGTAATAAGCCAATATCCTGTTTTCTCCGGTAACGGGAACAATATCCGACGCAATGCTGGCTACTACAAGATCAAGATATTTTTTAACGGTTTCAAATGTTTTACCTGATTTTTGGTTATATGCCTGAATAAGTTTAAAACCCACCCCACAACCCGAGAGTTCTTTATATGGATAGTTACAATCTTCTCTTTTAGGGTCTAAAACAGCATAAGCATCCGGTATTTTATTTCCCGGGCGGTGATGGTCACAAATTATAAAATCAATTTGTTTAATTTTTGCTAACTCAATTTTTTCAACAGCTTTTATTCCACAATCCAATGCAATAACAAGCGAAAAATTGTTTTTTGCGGCAAAATCTATTCCCTGAATGGAAATTCCATAACCTTCGGTATCTCTGTCTGGAATATAAAAATCAACATTGGAATATATGTTTTTTAAATATAAATAAACCGTTGCCACAGCCGTAGTTCCATCAACATCATAATCGCCGTAAACAAGAATTTTTTCATTATCTTTTATTGCGTTTTCTATTCTTTGTACGGCTTTATCCATATCCTTCATTAAAAAGGGGTCGTGGATATCTGAAAGTTTTGGTCTGAAAAAATATTTTGCTTCTTCAAAATCTGTAATACCTCTCTGGATCAATAAATTTGATAAATGATTATTTATATTTAATTTTTGCGCTAAAAGTTTAACTGACGCTGCATCACCCTGTTCCTTTATAAACCAATGTTTTTCCATTCTAATAATCTCTCTTACAATTTAAATTACTTTCAAATAAATTAAACATACTTAAAAAGTCGTTCTCATAGCTTCAACCGGATTTAATCTTGAAGCTGAATATGCAGGAATAAAACCGGATATCAATCCAATAAATGCTGAAACCAAAAGCCCAATTAATATATTTCCTTCTGTTAAAACCAACTCTAAAGCAAAGTTCTGGGAATTAACTATTAAAACAATTATTAAGATAATTAACAAACCAATAATTCCACCAAACAGGGAAAGAAAGATTGCTTCATATAAAAATTGTAATAAAATAAAATATTTTTTTGCACCAAGCGATTTCTGAATACCTATCTGGCTGGTTCGCTCTTTTACCGAAACAAACATAATATTGGCAATACCAAATCCTCCTACTAATAAAGAAAACCCCCCGATTATCCAGCCAACTATTGCAATCACACCAAATAATTCATCAAAGCCTTTTGAAATAATATCAGTTTCATTAATTGCAAAATCATCTTCCGCTGAAGGTTTAAGCTTGTGGATTGAACGCATTATTCCGGTTAATTCGTCCGTTAATTCTTCATTAGAAACCATTGGCTTTGCTCTTACAACAATTGTTGAACCAATACTCCTGATGTCCAAAACATTTCTTGCAAAATTTACAGGTATTATAACCTGATCATCCGAAGTATTGCCAAATATATCTTCTCCTTCCTTTTTCATTATACCGATAACAACAAGTTTTCTTCCAAAAATTTTAATTTTTTTATTTATCGGATCAATATTATTAAAAAGATTTTTTACTATTTCACTTCCGATAATTGCAACATTTCTCCCACTTGCAGATTCAATTTGGGTAAAATATCTTCCTTCGCTTAAATCAAAAGGCATTACTATATTAAAATCCCTGGATACGGCAATAACACTTACATTCTCAATATTATTATTTTTATATTTAACATTTTTGCTAACCCCAATCATAAAAGCACTTGCTTCTGATGCCTTGCTTCTTTTCTGGATTTCATTCAGGTCTTTTATGCATGGCTCCGGTCGTTGCCAGTATTTCCACCAGGGATAATCGCCTCCCATTGCCCATGGCCATTTCTGAACAAATAACACATTGTCTCCAAGCGAATCAATACTTTTTCTTATCGAATTTTCCATTGAATCAAAAACTGTAAATACAGAAATTATTGAAAAAATGCCTATTGTAATGCCAAGCAAAGAAAGTATGGTTCGGGTTTTATTAACAATTATTTCATGAAAAGCAAAAATTAGGCTCTCTCTCACTAATTTTAGAACAATCATATTATTATCTCTTCTAATTAATAAAAAGTAAAATTAATATAATTACTTAATTTTTACATAAAATATATTGTTTCTTGAGTTGATTTTTAATAAAATTGCAAATTATACTGATAATATCGTTTTGGTTTTAAATTAAATTCTTATACTTTGAAAAAAATTAAGAATGCCCTGATTTCTGTTTACTGTAAAGATGGGCTCGAAAATATTGTATCCCTTCTTAATGAATTAAATATTAACATTTACTCAACCGGTGGTACTTTCGATTTTATTGAAAGCCTCGGAATTAAAGCAACTCCTGTAGAATCTATAACTTCTTATCCATCAATTTTAGGTGGTCGTGTTAAAACCCTTCACCCCAAAATTTTTGGAGGAATTCTTTACCGAAGGAACAATAAAAACGATAATCAACAAATCAGGGAATTTAAAATTCCTGATATTGACCTTGTAATTGTTGACCTTTATCCTTTTGAAGAAACAATGGTAAGTAGCAACGATGAACAGGAAATAATCGAAAAAATTGATATTGGTGGTATTTCTTTAATCCGTGCTGCTGCAAAAAATTTTAATTATGTTCTGGTCGTTCCATCTTCCAAAAATTATGATGATTTAATTAATCTGTTGAAGGAAAAAAATGCTTATACTTCTGTTGAAGACCGGAAATTATTTGCTGCTCACGCTTTTAATGTATCATCACATTACGATACTGCAATTTTCAATTATTTTAATAATAACCACATCAAAGCATTTAAAAACAGCATTCTTTCCTCAAATATTTTAAGATATGGTGAAAACCCGCATCAGGAGGGTATATTTTACGGAAGCCTCAATAATGTTTTTAAACAATTGCACGGTAAGGCAATTTCATACAATAATCTTGTTGATCTTGACGCTGCTATAAACCTAATTAAAGAATTTGATGAAACCACTTTTGCCATCTTAAAACATAATAATGCGTGCGGACTGTCAAGCAGGCCCGAACTTGTTAAAGCATGGAAAGATGCATTATCCGGCGACCCTGTTTCTGCATTTGGCGGTGTTTTAATTACTAACAAAATTGTTGATGAAGAAACTGCCGCTGAAATCAATAAATTATTCTTTGAAATAATATTAGCCCCCGGATATGATAATTTTTCTATTGAATTGCTAAAATCAAAGAAAAATAGAATAATTTTGCAAAAATTATCGTTTGTTTTTCAGGATAAACAATTCAGGTCAATTTTAAACGGTGTAATTGAACAGAATAAAGATTTAAAAACCGAAACTGTTGATGACTTAAAAACCGTTACTAAAATTGAACCAACAGAAAAGGAAAAGGAAGATCTGGTTTTTGCCAATAAAATTGTAAAACACACAAAATCAAATACTATTGTTTTGGCAAAAAACAAACAATTGATTGCAGGTGGTGTTGGCCAAACATCAAGGGTTTATGCCCTGAAACAAGCTGTTGTCAAGGCTAACAGCTTCGGATTTGAATTGGACGGCGCAGTAATGGCTTCAGATGCTTTTTTTCCTTTTGCCGATTCTGTTGAAATTGCACATAATGCCGGAATTACAGCAGTTATCCAACCCGGTGGATCAATCAGGGATAAAGACTCTATTGAGTTTTGCGATAATAATAACATGTCAATGGTTTTTACGGGAACCAGACATTTTAAACATTAATTTTTTATTAACATAATCCATTTAAATCTTTTACAATATGGGATTATTTTCATTTTTAACTAAGGAAATTGCTATTGACCTGGGAACAGCTAACACAATTATCATATACGATGATAAGGTTGTTGTTGACGAACCTTCAATAATTGCACTTGAAAGAAATACGGGAAAGATCATCGCTGTCGGCAAAAAAGCTATGATGATGCATGGCAAGACCCATGAAAACATTAAAACTATCCGTCCGTTGAAAGACGGAGTAATTGCCGACTTCCAGTCTGCAGAATATATGATACGTGAAATGATCAGGATGACTGAAAATAAACGATTATGGTTTCCACCGGCTTTAAAAATGGTTATTTGTATTCCTTCGGGCATTACTGAGGTTGAAGAAAGAGCTGTTAAAGATTCCGCTGAACAGGCCGGCGCTAAAGATGTTAGATTAATTCATGAGCCTATGGCTGCAGCCATTGGTATAGGAATTGATGTTCTGGAACCAACGGGAAACATGGTTATTGATATTGGTGGGGGAACTTGTGAGATTGCCGTAATTGCCCTTGGCGGAATTGTTAATAACAAATCTATTCGCATTGCAGGCGATGATTTTACTTCCGATATTATTGAATACATGAGAAAACAACACAACATCAATATTGGGGAAAGAACAGCAGAAAGGATCAAAATTGAAGTTGGTGCAGCAATGACAGATATAGATAACCCACCAGATGATTATGCGGTTCACGGAAGAGATATGTTAACCGGAATCCCAAAAGAAATAATTGTGAATTATAGTGAAATCTCACATGCGCTGGATAAATCCATATCTAAAATTGAAGCAGCAATTTTAAACGCTCTTGAAATGACACCACCCGAGCTATCTGCTGATATTTA
>CAZREZ010000058.1:0-5637 GCA_964599115.1 uncultured Bacteroidales bacterium | reverse complement strand
CAGCAATTTTAAACGCTCTTGAAATGACACCACCCGAGCTATCTGCTGATATTTACAGAACAGGAATTTACCTTGCCGGTGGAAGTTCATTGTTGCGTGGTCTTGAAGAAAGGATCCACCTAAAAACAAAATTACCTGTACACCTTGCCGAAGACCCATTAAGAGCTGTTGCGCGTGGTACAGGAATTGCCCTTAAGAATTTTGATAAATTTACTTTCTTAATAAAATAGACAATAATCTTTATGCGACACCTGCTTGCATTTCTGCTTAAACATTATTTTATCCTGTTATTTATCCTGCTTGAAGTATTCGCATTTTCACTCATAATTAATAATAACCATTATCACAATTCAGTGATATTAAATTCTACCAACCATTTAACGGGTTCAATATTAAATACATTTCAGAATATTTCAGAATATTTTTCGCTTAAACATGTTAACAAAGAATTAGCCGAAGAAAATGCACGGTTACATTCGTTATCGGAAATATCTTTTCTTAAAACAGATACAAACTTTCTATATAAAGATACGCTTTACAAATTCATAAGTGCCAGGGTAATAAACAATTCTACAAATAAAAGAAACAATTATATGATGCTCAACAAAGGCACAAAACATGGAATAAAAGCCGATATGGGTGTTATTTGCTCAAATGGCATTGTCGGCATAGTTACCAGTGTTTCTTTAAATTTTTGTTCTGTAATGTCAGTGCTTCATGAGAATGCAAAAATCAGTGCAAAAATCAAAAAAAACAACCAATTGGTAAATGTTGTATGGAAGAATATTGATTATAAAATCGGTATTATTGAGGATATTCCTACACAAATATATATACATTATGGTGATACTATTATTACAAGCGGTAATTCTTTTATATTTCCCGAAGGAATTTTAATTGGTACTGTAAAAAATTATTTAACTAAAAAGGGAGAAAGCATGAACAGGGCTTTAATTGACTTTTCAACTGATTTTAACAACTTACATTACGTTTATATTATAGATAACCCTATGAAGGGTGAGCAATTAAATTTAGAAGAATTTAGAGAATATGAGTAATGTTTATCTTAAATATATTTTGCTTTTCGTTTTACTGATTTTGTTTCAGGTTTTGGTTTTGAACAATATTCAATTCAGCGGTTATGTTAACCCTTATTTATATGTTTTGTTTATTTTACTATTGCCCTTTGAAACGCCAAAATGGTTATTGTTAATTTTAGCATTTTTCCTTGGTTTTAGTATAGATATTTTTACAAAAACTATCGGTATGAATACAGCTGCATCAGTTTTCATGGCATTCTGCCGTCCTTCTGTAATATACCTGTTATCTCCCAAACAGGATTTTGAGCCGGGCATCAGGCCCTGCATTAAGGATTTGGGTTTCAGGTGGTTTTTTGCCTATTCCTTAATTCTTATTCTTTTACATCATCTGGTTTTATTTTACATAGAAGTTTTCCGCTTTAGTGAATTTTTTTCTACCCTTTACAAAGTAACCATAAGCACTACTTTCACATTGGCCTTGGTAATTTTGTGTCAATATCTGTTTTATAACTTTAAAAAAATTTGAGAATATTCTACTGTTTTCCACTTGGATTGCGTGGTTTTATTGCTGCTTAGAGATTCTTATAAGAGGTCTTAAACTTTTGGTTCAAGCTAAAAGAACATTTCTATCCTAACTTGTATCCTGGCTTCTCCCAGGCTTTCTTCATTATTGGATTTTTCTAAAATCCCTGATTCTGCTTTTATTCTTTCTTTTTTCGGGAAATTTTATATCATAATAAATATCTACATAATAAGACAAACTATCTTTTAAATCTTTCCTGTTAACCAAATGTTGAATTTTTTTTGTTTCATAAAGTTTATCAGTACAAACAATTTCGCTGTCAACTTCAAAACCTGCTCCGATAACTACTCTGGGACCGGCAAATTCAACCAAACTTCCTTTCTCGCCAATCATAATATCTCCCTGGGTTACATAGCTTGCATAAGCCCCTCCGGTAGTTGGTCCTGTAATAACAGACAAATATAATATTCCTTCTCTTTTTAGGTCTAATAAAGACATATTCATTTTTGCCATCTGTGCCAGAGCCATAGGACCCTCATTCATTCTTGCACCACCCGAAGAACACATAGAGATAAAAGGATATTTTTTCTTTACAGCATAATCAACGGCTCTTTTAAACTTTTCGCCAAAAACAGCACCGAAAGATCCTCCAATATATTTTATATCAGATATTACCAAAACAATATTCTTTTTGTTAATTTTCGCCTTACCTGTTACCAAACCATCTTTAGAAAAGGATTTTCCATCCATTTTTTCTAATAATTTTTTATATGCACCAAAATTATATCTTCTGCTTCCATCTAATTTTGCAATAGTCAAATCACTTTCCATTTCATGAAATGTATTACTATCACAAATCTTCTCTATTTGCTCTTCAATACAAAGATATTCGCCTTTTCCACATTTGGGACATGCATAAAAATTATCTATGTATTTTTTTAGTGATACAAAACCACAACCACCGGCAACTTTAAATATATTTTTCTCTTTATCCCATTCTTTTTCACATTTAAACAATTCCGTATCATCAATACCCTCTTTTTCCATGTGTGCTCTTATTAATACCTGCGTATGAAAATCTTCCCGCTCAATATCAACCATATTAATATTTTCCGGTACCCTTCTTTTTGTTATTCTTTTTGCCAGTTTGTCTAATTTATTATAAAATCTTCCATAATTCAAAACCTTTTTCCTTCTTTCTTTTAATATTTTATTAAGGACTTTCTTTTGTATGGCTTTTTTACCTTTTCTATTAGTTTGTACCCATTCATTCAGATTCTTAATTAAAGATTTTTTTATTATTTTTATTGTAAATTTATAATTAGTATGTGCTCCTGCTATCGGTTCTGGCAGAATATCATCAATCATCCCTATCTCTTTTATATGTTCTGCTCCCGGGCGTAATACCTCTAAAGCATCTTTTACCGTATCTTCAATATTTTCACCCGCTGCTAATCTTTTATGAAATATAATACGGCTACAACTTTCAGGGGCAATAACAGAATAAAGTGCATTTTCAAACATGTAACTTTTATCAGCAACTTGTAGGGCTAAAGCGCCGCCACTACCCCCCTCACCAATAACATAAGAAACAGTAGGGGTTTCTATTGCACAAAATCTGCTAATACAATCGGAAATCAAAAAAGATTGACCGCCAAGCTCCGACTCCATTGAAGTATCTCCTCCAAATGTGTCGATAAATGAGACCACAGGAATATTATTTTTTTCTGCCTCATTTAACATATCAAGGGCAAATCCAAAACCTTTTGAGTTCAACATTCCTGTTGCCTTGCTTTCTTTTCCGTTTCTTCTTTTCTCCTGGCCAAGTATAATACATTCTATTCCATCAATCGTTCCTTTTGCGGCAATTAGTGACGGATCGGGTGATTTATAATAAGATATATTTTTAAATACCCCTTCAATAACATCCGAACTTCTTATTCTTTCGGGATGTCTTATTAAATCATAACGTTCTTTATAGCTTCTTTTAAGCGGATGTCCGTCTTTTTTCATATTGATTGATAAATAATTACTATTTATTAAATCCTATAAATTTAAAGAACTAAAACAAATTTAAATAAGTTTTTCCATTTACTTTTCCTTATAATGCACCAAAATTAAAAAAGAATTTGAAAAAACCCAGAAATATATAAAAAAATCGTAACTAATCAGTTTATTATTAATTTCTTGTTTCCCTCCATAATTTATTAAAAGATTTGGGTTGAATCTCGGGTAGTTTTCTTCTTGGTCCCCAAGCTTTTTTAAAGAATTTTTTTATCATAAAATTTTTCGTTTTCCCACCAAATATATCTAATAATCTTCTATTAAGCATTACTTTTTTCCATCCGAACATTGTTATTTTGTCCATTCCTTTATTATACCCACTTTTTACCGAATCCTTTCTGTTTAATAGTAATAGCTCATGTAAAGGAATTTTTACCGGACAATTTTCCGTGCATTTTCCGCAAAGCGATGAAGCAAAACTCAAATGCTTAAATTCTTTCATACCTCTTAAATGCGGCGAAATTACGGAACCAATAGGTCCACTATATGTTGTTGCATATGAATAGCCTCCTATTTTTTTATAAACAGGGCATGAATTTAAACAAGCCCCACATCTGATACACGATAAAGCTGTTCTCAGTCGCTCGTTACTTAATAACTCTGTCCGGTTATTATCAATTAAAATAACATACATCTTCTCGGGGCCATCTTTTTCTCCTTTAAACTTCGGTCCTGTAATAATGGAATTATAAACCGTTATATTTTGTCCTGTTCCGTATGTTGAAAGTAATGGCCAAAAAAGATCAAGATATTTAACATCAGGAATTAATTTTTCTATTCCGGCAATTACAATATGAACTTTCGGAAAAGACATTGATAATAATCCATTTCCTTCATTTTCTGTTAAAGCAACACCACCAATGTCGGCAATTAAAAAATTTGCGCCTGTTATACCAACATCAGCATCAATAAACTTTTTTCTTAATTTTTTTCTTACGAATTTTGTTATCTCTTCAGGGGTGCTGTTTTCAGAAATATTAAATTTTTTGTGAAATAACTCTGCAATATTTTCTTTTGATTTATGCATTGCAGGAGTAACAATATGATATGGTTTTTCGCCTGCTAATTGAACTATGTATTCACCAAGGTCTGTTTCTAATGATTCTATATTAGCTTTTTCAAGACTTTCATTTAAATCAATCTCTTCGGTAGTCATTGATTTTGATTTAACTATTTTTTTTGATTTGTTTTTATCTAAAATCTTCAGTATTTTATTAACTGCCTCTTCTTTATTCTGTGCCCAAATTAATTTTCCTCCGTTATCAGTAAACTTTGCTTCAAATTCTATTAAATACTTATCAAGATCATTTATTGTTTTATATTTTAAATTAGCTGCTCTTTCTTTTGCTTTCTCCAAATCCTTATATTGTCTTTTACCTATAATTACAGCTTCATCATATCTTGAAATATTAAAATTCAATTTTTTTCTGTGATCAATATCAAATGATATTACTTCCGTATCTCTTACAAATTGTTTATATGCTTCCGACATTCTATTAAAATTATTATATTCTGGAAATTTTTTCAACTCTTTTTATATGTCTTCCTCCTTCAAATTCTGTAGTTAAAAATATATTAACCATTTTAACAGCTGTTTTAAAATTAATAAATCTTCCCGGAAGTGATATTATGTTAGCATTATTGTGTCTTCTACTTAAATATGCCTGTTCCTCATTCCAGCATAATGCAGCACGAATGTTTAAATACTTATTTGCAGTCATCTGTGCTCCGTTTCCACTACCACAAATAATTATTCCCATTTCGTATATTCCTTCATTTACTGATTTTGCTAACGGGTGTATATAGTCTGGATAATCAGCACTTTCTTTTGAATCTGTTCCGAAATCTTTTATTTTATAACCTTCTTTTACAAGATTTTTCCTCAAAAATTCTTTTAATTCATAACCACCATGATCGCTTGCAATTGGTAATATTTTACTTTTATCAAACATTGTTAATAATTTTTTTTACAAAACTACTTAAAAAATTGACTATCAAAATTAGTTACTT
>CAZREZ010000057.1:0-11598 GCA_964599115.1 uncultured Bacteroidales bacterium | reverse complement strand
ATTCTTTTTTCTTCAGTATTTCTCCGTCTGAACTTATTTTAAATAATAATCCGTTATAATCATTTTGATCCGGTGTTCTTTTAAAGCCGCAAATTATATAATCCCCATTATCTAATTCAACTACATCAGAAGCGATTTCTTGATTTTCAGTTTTTATTAAAAGTTCAAAAGAGGATTGTGCCAGTGAACTTAATGAGATTAAAATTAAAATAATAAAAATATAGTTTTTCATATTTATTGAATTAGTTATATGGGAGAGGATGTTTTTTTATAACACCCTCTTCCATAAATATTATTATTATAATGGACTTGGCGGATCAATTGTTTGGTGCTTAATACCGTATGTAATATTAATAGTATGCAATCTTTCCCAGTAGGGGATTCCTAATCCAATATCTTCTCCCACAATACATGAAGAAAATTCTTTACCTTGTGGTTGCCTGTCATCAATTATATAATCAATACCATCATAAAGATAATAATTCATTGCATCAGGGTCAATACAAGGTTCTTCCGGGGGTTCTTCTCCAGGACCCCGTGCATAAAATAATCTATATTCTCCATTAGGGCTATTAGGATCATCATAATCCCACGGATATATGTCACCTGTTGATTCCTCATCGGTAAAATAAATTCTGTATATTGATACTGCAACAGGATGATTTATTTTGTATTGTAACTGATCCTGGGCATCAGAACCCTCTCCTTGCCCAATATACTCATCACATTTTCCAAGTTCCCATCCCCAGTACCAGTAATCTTCTTCTCCAAATGTGCCATATTCCCAAATAGGATTACCTGATCCGATAATTGAAACCAATTGTAATTGTAAAACACCATTTTGGTTACTTACAATACTAACGTCAGCTAACATTAAATGTTTTGGGCTTTCTGTAATATCGCCATAGTGGGATTTAAGACTATCAGTAATTTTATCATACGTATCTGATAAATCGTCCGAATCAACTTTATCATTATTATTCAGATTGATGGAGAAATGAGCAGAATCAACACTATAATCTGCACTTGAAGAATCGTATATTGCATAACTGTAATTTAACGTTGCTTCAAGATACCAAACAGTACTGTCAGGTTCATATTCTTCTTTTGTCTTTAAGTTATTCATTGTGTTATTTAAAAAGTTTTTTATCAATGATTCAACTTTTGTGTTTTTATCAAAGGATAAATTTAAATCCTGGTTAATCTTTTCAGTATCTTTCTTACATGCTTGTATTGCAATTAAAATTGCAACAGATACTATAAACAAATATAATAATATTTTTTTCATTTTTTAAAATTTTTAGATTAAACTTACTCCTAAAATTTTCTCTCACGACTGGAATAAATACCGTGCAGTCTTTGGCGTAAACTGAATAATATTGTCGGTTAGAATCCTTTTGCCTGAAAGATTTTTGTATTGTTATCATACCGCTCTAAAACACCGGTTTATTCGGAGCGGCTATGGTTTAATAAACCTGTTCTGTCCAATTACATAAATGTATTTTGTAGTATAATAAGATGAATAATTGTATTTTATGTAATTTATAAGGTATAAAGGTAAGGAAATTACTCTTCTTATGAAAAGGTAATATTTCAATTTTTGAAAAAAAAATGAAAGGTAAATAAAAACACAGGTAAATAGTACTTGGAAAAAGTAAAGAAAATTTAGTTGCCTGATACTTAAAAGTGGAATACATGCTTCATAAATTCCACGTGGTAAGCTTTCTCTACTACCTATCAGCAGGTTAACTCTCTCTCTCTCTCTCTCTCTCTGTAAATACTATCATTCAATTTTTCAGATTAGAATTTGATTATAATTAATTAAGGAAAACTCTCTTATAGTTAATTCCGAAAAATGATAAAAAGTAACCCTGTTTCTTTAATTATTTTTAATATTTTTACAAAACAATTTTTTATTCCTTAAAATGACAAAAAAAAACACCAACAAGCATCTTAAAAATAAAATCATAAAAACCTTAAAAACAATTTTTGACCCCGAAATTTCTGTCAATATTTATGATCTGGGTTTGATTTACAGGATAAATATTGATGATGATAAAAATGTTAAAATACTTATGACCTTAACTTCTCCGAATTGCCCTGTTGCCGAAAATATTCCGGCAGAAGTTAATGAAAAGATAAGGACTATTGAAGGCATAAAAGATGTTGAAGTTGAATTAACCTTTGAGCCACCATGGAATAAAGATATGATGTCGGAAACCGCACTCCTTGAACTTGGCTTATTATAAAAAAGATATAGACAAAATTTATTATTAAAATTATATTTAATTTTATAAATTTGTGGGGTAAAAAATTATCAGATATTATTTATGTCAGCTAAACCAGGAAAACTTTTATCATCAATAAATTATCCTTCTGATTTAAAGAAACTTAAAGAGAAAGACCTGCCCGGACTTTGTAATGAGTTAAGAAAATTTATTATTGATGTTATTTCCACAAATCCGGGGCATTTGGGAGCAAGCCTTGGCACAGTTGAACTGGCGGTTGCCTTGCATTATGTTTTTAAAACCCCATTTGATAAGCTGATATGGGATGTAGGACACCAGGCTTATGCGCATAAAATTCTTACCGGACGAAAAGACATCTTTCACTCAAACAGGATGTACAAAGGCATCAGCGGTTTTCCAAAAATGAGTGAAAGCGAATACGATGCATTTGGTGTAGGGCATTCCTCTACTTCAATTTCTGCTGCTTTGGGTATGGCAATTGCTTCTAAAATAAAAAATAAAAACGGACGACAGCATATTGCAGTAATCGGTGACGGTGCTATGGCAGGCGGTATGGCACTGGAAGCCCTGAACAATGCAGGAGTTTCAAAAGCAAACCTCCTGGTTATTCTTAATGATAATGGTATTGCAATTGATAAAAATGTTGGAGCAATAAAAGAATATTTAACTGATATTGCCATTTCAAGAACTTATAACAGAATAAAAAATATAATTTGGAAAATATTAGGTAAGGTAAGTAAATACGGACCTAATTCGCAAAAGATTGTTCAGCAGATAGAAAGTGCTATTAAAGGTTCTATCTTAAGAAAAAGTAATCTTTTTGAGTCATTTAATTTCAGGTATTTTGGTCCTATTGACGGAAATGATGTTATAAGACTGGCAAAATTGCTAAAAGACATGAAAAGGATACATGGTCCTAAATTGTTGCATATTATTACTGTAAAAGGTAAAGGTTTTAAACAGGCTGAAAATGATCAGATCAGATTTCATGCTCCCGGAACTTTTGACAAAAATACAGGGGAAATAATTGAATTATCCTCTTCAGATAAACTTCCACCAAAATACCAAACTGTTTTTGGAGAAGCAATTATTGAACTGGCTGAAAAAAATGATAAAATTGTTGGAATTACTCCTGCAATGCCAACAGGTTGTTCTTTGAATTTAATGATGAAAAAAATGCCCAAAAGGGTATTTGACGTTGGCATTGCCGAACAACATGCTGTTACTTTTTCAGCAGGTTTGGCAGTACAGGGATTAATACCGTTTTGTAATATTTACTCAACATTTATGCAACGTGCCTATGACCAGGTAATACATGATGTTGCACTTCAAAAACTGCATGTTGTATTTTGCCTTGACAGAGGCGGACTGGTTGGCGAAGACGGTGCAACACATCACGGTGCTTTTGACCTTTCTTATTTAAGAACAGTTCCTAATATTATTGTGTCTGCCCCAATGAATGAAGAAGAACTCCGAAACCTCATGTACACTGCACAACTGAAAGGAATGGGGACATTTTCAATCAGGTATCCTAAAGGTCGCGGTGTAATGACTGACTGGAAAAACCCTTTCAAAAAACTGGAAATCGGGAAAGGCAGAAAAATTATAGACGGAAAAGATATTGCACTGATAACAATCGGACATGTTGGTAATTATGCTGTTGATGCCTGCAAAAGACTTGAAAAAGAAAAAATCAATACTGCTCATTATGATATGCGTTTCCTGAAACCTATTGATGAAGAATTATTACATGAAGTATTCGGTAAATTCAAAAAAATAATAACAATCGAAGATGGAACCATAATTGGAGGTCTTGGCAGTGCTGTAATTGAATTTATGGCTGATAATAATTATAATGCAAAAGTAAAACGCCTTGGCATCCCCGACTATTTTGTTGAACATGGAACACAGGCAGAATTATATAAAGAATGTGGTTTTGATACAGATGGGATTATTAGAGCGGTAAAAGAAATTTTTTGATAAATTTCAATATTTTACAACGTTTTTGTCATTTCAATAAACTTCCTTATTTTTACCAAAAACTTAAATCAATAATTGTGTTAAGGAAGTATATCCGTTACTTAATATTAATTGTTTGTTTACCTGCATTAACCCTTAATGCCCAATCAATTTATGGTAGCACTTTTTCGCAGAGTGATATAAAAATTGAACTCCCGTCAATTATTGTTCAGAATGTTGCTGCCGGAATTAAGATTGTCCTGAGAGATACTGACCAAATAAAAATATATCAGAATAAAAATATTAATGTTTTAATTAATGAATCAATAATTGAGTTAGCTGTTTTAAATGGTGTAGCTGAGTTTGATTATAAATTCTCGGAAAAAGAAACTCTTTCCATCAAAATTGATGAATTTTCCTGGTCAAAAGATATAACTCCTATACCATTATGGATGTCTATTTTACCTCCTTTGATTGCTATTTTGATGGCTTTGGTTTTCAGGGAGGTTTACAGTGCATTATTCATAGGTTTATTAGTAGGAACTACAATAATATTCTATTATCAGGGAAGTGCTTTTTTTATTGCAATATTTCATGGATTGCTCGCCATTGTCGATACTTATATAATTGCTTCAATGAGTGATAAGGACCATCTTGCTATCATTATATTTTCAATGCTGATAGGAGCAATGGTCAGTCTGATAACTAAAAACGGTGGTATGAGAGGTGTAGTGAAGATCTTATCAAAATATGCAGATAGCCCTGTCTCCGGACAATTTATTACCTGGCTCCTTGGAATTGTGATCTTTTTTGATGATTATGCAAACACTCTTGTTGTAGGAAATACAATGCGTCCGGTAACCGATCGTTTGAGGATTTCCCGCGAGAAGTTGGCATATATTGTTGATTCTACAGCAGCTCCGGTTGCCTCACTCGCTTTAATTACAACATGGATAGGTGTTGAACTGAGCTATATTCAGGAAGGTATTAATGCCATTGGTATTCCTGAAAGTGCGTACAGTGTTTTTATCAATTCTCTCAATACCCGTTTTTACCTGATTTTTACTTTAGTTTTTATATTGATAATAATCTTCAAAAAACGTGATTTCGGACCGATGCTCAAAGCTGAGCGCAAAGCAAGAAAATTGGGGCTGGCAGATAAATCCGATAGTTCAAATAAATTATCAAACAAAATTAAAGAACTGAAAGCTCCTGAAAATATAAAAGCACGCTGGTATAATGCTGTGATTCCTGTGCTGGTTATAATTATTGGCACTTTCATTAGTTTAATGGCAACCGGAAGAAAAGCTGCAGGTCCTAATGCAGACTTAATGGAAATAATTGCTGCTGCCGACTCTTTTAAATCATTATTATGGGCATCATTGCTTGGAACCTTGATCGCAATTATAATGACTGTAAGCCAGCGATTACTTAATCTAAGAGCAACTGTTGACAGTCTTGTTAATGGCTTTCGAACTATGCTCCCGGCAATACTTATTCTTATTTTAGCATGGTCGCTTGCCTTAATAACAAATAAATTGCATACATCCGAATTTATTGCTTACAGCCTTTCATATATAGATATTTCTCCTTACCTGCTTCCTGCTTTAACTTTTATCTTTTCGGCTTTTATTGCATTTTCAACCGGTTCTTCGTGGGGAACTATGGCGATTTTGTATCCTATGATTTTGCCAGCAGGATGGTTAATATCACAGGATTTTGGATTAGATTATGATGGTTCTATTTTTATTTTTTATAATATAGTATCGTCAATATTAGCAGGTTCTGTGTTTGGCGACCATTGTTCACCTATTTCCGATACTACCATTCTTAGCTCATTGGCAAGCTCATGTAATCATATTGAGCATGTTCGTACACAGTTGCCTTATGCATTAACAGTTGGGTGTGTGTCTGTTGTTATAGGTTCCGTTCTATCTGCTTATGGTGTTTCTTCATGGATATTATTTCCTGCTGGATTAATAATTTTGTATATGATTGTTTTTGTTTTTGGAAGGAAAGTTAATTAGTGTCGGTATTTAAAGTCCGATAGTTTAAATAATTATTAAAAATCAATATATTTGAAGCATTAAAAAATTCTTATGAGTTGGATTGAAATTACAGTGTTAATAGTATCTGGAGTTTTGGTAGGATTTATCAATACTTTAGCAGGTGGCGGATCAATTATTTCACTTTCAATATTAATGTTTTTGGGCTTACCGGCAAATATTGCAAACGGCACAAATCGTATAGCAATATTAGGTCAAACACTAACAGGGGTAGCAAGTTTCAAACAGCAAAAAGTTCTGGACTTCCGAAAAGGAATTATCCTGGCTATTCCGGCAATTATCGGCTCATTGGTTGGTGCATGGATAGCTGTTGATATTAATGAGAAAATATTTGAAATAGCTGTTGCTATTATTATGATTTTTATGCTGTTTTTTATTTTATACAAACCTAATAAATTGCTTTATGGAAGGAAGGAATTGATAGAAAAAAAAATCGGTTTTTCTCAAATTTTAATATTCTTTTTAATAGGAGTTTACGGCGGATTTATTCATGTTGGCGTCGGATATTTTTTGCTTGCCGGAATTGTTATTGGAGCAGGTTATGACCTTGTTAAAGCAAATGCGATAAAAGTTTTAATAGTTTTGCTTTATACACCTTTTACACTATTAATATTTATTTTAGATGATCAGATTAACTGGAAATATGGTCTGATTCTTACTATCGGAACTTTTATCGGTGCCTTTGTTGCGTCAAGATTAGCTGTGAGCAAAGGTGTGAATTTCGTTAGATGGGTAATAGTTATTGTTATTCTGCTTACTTCAGCACATTTATTTGGAATATTTGATATTAAAGATATTTTTAGCAGTTTATAAGCAAGTAATTTAATTGTTATTTGGTGCTTATGTTTTGGAATTTAATTGTTAATAATTTTTTATACATGAATAGTTACAAAATATTTAGTATCATTGTAAAACCAATTTTAAAAAAATTTAATCCATGAAAGAAAACAATTTCTTATGCCCACAATGCAGAGGTCAGTTAAAACCTAATAACAAAATTATTTTTTCTGTAAAAACAAAAGATGGAAGTGTAGGACTGATTTTATTAAGCCCACATTTAGGTGAATATTCGATAGTTAAACACAAATCATTTAAACTTATTGATGGGGAACATCTTGAAGTTTATTGCCCGATATGCCATGAGAATCTTGGAGATCAACATGAACACAAAGACCTCGCAAAAGTTTTAATGATAAACGGTGAAGAAAAAGAATATGAAATTGTATTTTCTTTAATTGTAGGACAAAAATGCACATTTAAGGTTTTGGGTGAAGATGTAGAACCATTCGGAGAAGATGCTGATGAATATTTTAATTTTTGGGGAGAAACGCCTACATACTAAGTGTGTCTGTCTATAAAGTCACGTTCTAACAATTTAAAATTTTAGAGTTTAGATTTAACATTTGAAATCATATTGATTATCAGTGAATTAAAAATATAAAAATCTAAAATTTTATCAACATAATTGACTTTATGGACAAGCACTAGTCCGTCCATAAAGTAAGTGTTTTATTGATTTCAGAATAACGCCTGTCTACCGACAGGTAGAATTAACGATTTCTGTTTTTATGTTATTACAATATTTTATATTCGGTATTGGGATAATAATTTTTTTATCTTTTATTTGCATAACAATTATTTCAGTAAAAGAGAAAAAAAGCCGTGCTGCTTTTATTGCCTTCTTAGCGTGTATTATTCTGTCTGCCCCTTATATAATTCTTGGTTTTTTCGATTTTTCCAACAATCTCTTATCTTTAGTTTTAATAACTTTAACTTTGGTTACCCTGCTTACTCTTTTTATTCCTTATGGTAAAAGAAAAATAAGCTGTGATGATAATCCTAAATCAAGGATTGACGAACGTACCACTATGCTTTCAAGAAGGTTGTTGCAAAAAGGCACTAAGAGATTTAATGAATATTATAATGAACATCCTTCACATAAGTATGCTGATGATAAATTCAGGAAAAAACCCGGACTTTTGAATGAAGGAGCATCTAATTATGATTTAGCCATGTTTGCTTCTGCTGAAACTTGTTTTAATTTTATTGAACTTTTATATGAAGATAATGACAGTGAGATTGCTATTAAGAAAGATAAATTTGAACCTGAAAAGATCACGTTATACATCAAAAATTGGGCAAAAAAATTTGGAGCTGTTGACGTTGGAATTACAGAATTAAAGGATTACCATTTATACAGTTACAAAGGAAGAAATGATAATCACGGAAAAACTGTTGAAAGAAAACATAAATATGCAATTGTTTTCACGGTTGAGATGGATAATTATATGATGATGAGTGCTCCTGCTGCACCTGCTATTATGGAATCAGCACAGCAGTATGTTAATGCAAGTGTTATTGCAGTTATGGTATCAATGTTTATCAAGAAGTTGGGTTTTCCGGCAAGTTATCATATTGATGGAAAATATGATATTATATGCCCACTTGTTGCCAGAGATGCCGGATTGGGTGAAATTGGCAGAATGGGATTACTGATTACTCCAAAGCTTGGCCCAAGAGTGAGAATATCTGTTGTTACTACTGATTTACCTTTAGTAGCCGACAAAAGGGGAAAAGATTATACAGTTATTGATTTTTGTGAAAGATGTAAAAAATGTGCTGCTGTTTGTCCTGCTAACGCTATTCCATTTGATAAACAACAGGAAATTGACAGCATCAAACGATGGAGAATAAATCAGGAAGCTTGTTATAATTTCTGGTGTTCCTGTGGTACTGATTGTGGTAGATGTGTCTCAGTTTGTCCTTATGCCCATCCTGACAATTTTTTCCATAATTTCATAAGATGGGGAATAAAAAATTCATCAATTTTCAGAAAATTTGCTGTTTTAATGGATGATATTTTTTATGGTAAAAAACCGCCTTCAGCTAAAGTTCCCAAATGGATGAAAGTTAAAAACTAATAACATTAAAATTGGCGGTTATATTGATTGAATATCATTGATTCTCATATTTCTGAATATCATTATTAAAGTATTCCAACTTTATACCAACTTCTTTAAACATTTCTTCTGACTCAGAGGCTGCATGGTATTTTTTTTCACAAACAACTCTTTTTATTCCGCAATTGATGATAAGCATGGCACAAGTACGACAGGGAGTCATTCGGCAATAAATTGTTGAGCCATCCAGTGCAATTCCCAATCGTGCTGCCTGACAAATAGCATTTTGCTCGGCATGAACGGTCCTCACGCAATGCTGGCTTATCGAACCGTCTTCGTGAATAACTTTTTTCATCAAATGACCTACATCGTCGCAGTGCGGTAATCCTTTGGGAGAACCAACATAACCGGTAACCAAAATCTGTCTGTCTCTTACAATTACGCACCCGCTCCTGCCTCTGTCGCAGGTTGCCCGTTTTGCAACAGCATTTGAAAGCTCTATAAAGTATTCATCCCACGAGGGACGTAAATATTTTCGTTTATCTTTTTTACTCATTATTTATCTTGTTTAGTACTTTTTCCATCTCTAAAAGTAAATCCTCAATATTTCCATTATTTATAAAAACAAAGTCAGCCATTTCGCGGCATTTTAACAGATTTTGTTTGTTGGGATCATCTGAAGTAAATTCTCTTTTTTCGTTACTTAAGAAAGTGTTAAATGAAATCCTGTCGGTTTCGGAGTTTCTGAGTTTTATTCTTTCATACCTGATTTTAGGGTCTGCATCAACAGCAAGAAGATAAAAATTACCTTTTTTTCTGAGCGATTCAATTTCTCCCGGAGTACGGATGCTTTCAATCACACAGTTTTTACCTGATTTTTTCGCCTGTATAAAAAGCTGATCAGTAATAAACGACGGAGAGTGTTTTGCCCTGAGTTCATTTGCAACAATAGTCATGCTGTCTCTGTTGACCTGAAGATTTCTTTTTTTTATTTCCTTTATCAGAAATGCCCGTACCGAATAATGTATAAATCCTTTTTTACTGACAAGGTAATCAACTATTGTTCCTTTGCCTGCTCCGAGTGTTCCTGTAATTCCGATAATTATCATAATGGTTGCAAAGTTATGGAAAAGATTCTAATAACGTCAGACTTCAAACATCAAACTATCTTGAATATAAAAAACATTAAGTTATTACATTATCTTTTGTTTGCAATAAACACAACAACCATCATCATCCAAACCTTTACTATCGGTGAAATATCCTTCCCGTGTTATAACTAAATTCCCGCAGTTTTCACAAAAAGTGTTTTGACCTTCGCCTGTGTGGATATTTCCCAAGTAAACATAGTTTAATTTCTTTTTTGCTATTTCATAAAGTTTTAAAAGCGTTGATTTTGAAGTAGCAGGGTTATTCATTTTGTAAGTCGGATAATATCTTGAAATGTGGAATACAGTGTTTTTGCCTATTTCGCCGGCTATCCAGTCAATCATTTTGCTAAAAGTCTGTTCATCATCATTCGCATCAGTAATTACCAGATTTGTAAGTTCAAGGTGTTTGCCGGATTCCCTTATAAATTTTATGGTCTCTTTAACAGGTTCAAGTTTTGAGGAAGTATATTTTTGATAAAATTCTTCTGTAAATGCCTTCAGGTCAACACTGAAAGCATCCATATAGTTTATAATCTCTTTTAATGGTTCTTTATTGATAAAACCGTTGGTAACCATTACGTTTTTCAACTTGTTATTTTTTGCCTGATTAGCAATATCCAGCATAAACTCATACCATACGATTGGCTCGTTATAAGTATATGCAATGCCGGTATTTTGTTTATTCTCCAATGCAATGTTTAAAATTTCCGATGTAGAGTAATCTTTTAAATATGGATAATTACTAACAGAAGTTTGCGAAATTTCCCAGTTCTGACAGAATTTACATTTTAAATTACAACCAACACTTCCAACTGATAAGATAATGCTTCCTGGGTAAAAATGGTAAAGAGGTTTTTTCTCAATAGGATCAAAAGCTATTGAACATACTTTACCGTAATTTTCGGAGAACAATTCCCCGTTAATGTTTTTTCTTACCAAACAAATTCCTGTTTTCCCGTCATTTATTTTACAATTATGAGGGCATAATCTACATTGAACCTTGTTTTCGGTAAGTTTTTCTGAATAGAGTGCTGGTTTCATTATTTCAAAATAATAGTGAGTTTATTGTTTTTAATATACCATTGCATTAACCAGGAAAATTCATGAATTTCCCTGATGATTATTATATGCCAATTAGTATTTTTATATCAAAAAGTAAAATTAGTTATTTTATTTTAAATTATGGTTATGAACTTTACTTTCATATTTTACATATTATCAGACTTCTTAAAATTTAAATTCAACAAAGAACAGAAAATTTCATAAATACCTG
>CAZREZ010000056.1:0-11606 GCA_964599115.1 uncultured Bacteroidales bacterium | reverse complement strand
AAAAATTCTTTATAAATATTTATGTTTAGGGTGTCCAGATGCGGAAAACAGGAGATAAAAGATAAAAGTAAAAAACAAGTCAGTTGTTGACAATCAACAATATGAATTAATGACCAATGAACAACAAGTAACCAATAATCAGAAACCAGCTACAGATAACTCTTTTTAAGGAAGCACAATTATCTTGCATATTTAAAATCTTTACCCCAATATCTTGCTGCAATTCCTAATATTTCTTCAATCCTTAGCAATTGATTATATTTTGCAATTCTGTCGGAACGGCTTGCTGAACCTGTTTTTATCATACCTGTATTCAGGGCAACGGCAAGGTCGGCAATTGTTGTATCTTCGGTTTCTCCCGAACGATGACTTATTACAGCAGTATAAGCATTACGATAAGCTAAATTCACAGCATCAATGGTTTCGGTTAAAGTGCCTATTTGATTAACTTTTATCAAAATTGAATTTGCTACTCCTTTATCAAAACCCTGTTGTAAACGTTTTGTATTAGTTACAAAAATATCATCACCTACGATTTGGATTTTTTTGCCAAGTGCTTTTGTCATTAATTTCCAGCCATCCCAGTCATCTTCAGCCATGCCGTCTTCAATTGAGATTATAGGATATTTTTTAACCCAGTCTTTCCAAAAATCCACCATTTCGGCTGGAGTTAGTTTTTCACCTGTTGACCATTTTAGATGATAAACATTCTCTTTTGGTAAATAATATTCTGATGAAGCAGGGTCAAGAGCAAGGTAAATATCTTCTCCGGGTTTATAACCTGCTTTTTCAATAGCCTGAAGAATAATTGTTATTGCTTCTTCATTGGATTTTAAATTTGGGGCAAATCCACCTTCATCACCAACATTGGTAGAATATTTTTTCTTTTTCAGGACAGCTTTTAAACTATGAAACACTTCAGCACCCATGCGAATAGCATCACTGAAAGTTGAAGTTCCAATAGGCATTATCATAAATTCCTGGAAGTCAATACTATTATCGGCGTGAGAACCACCATTCAAAATATTCATCATTGGTATTGGTAATAAATTTGCATTAACACCACCAATATACCTGAACAAATGCTGGTTTGTTTCCTGAGCGCCCGCATGAGCTACTGCAAGTGAAACACCAAGTATTGCATTAGCACCTAAATTTGCTTTATTCGGTGTTCCGTCAATTTCTATCATGCGTAGATCAATTTCATTTTGATCGGTAATATAATAGCCCTGCAATTCTTCATTTAATATATTATTAACATTTTGAACGGCTTTTAAAACACCTTTTCCTAAATAAACTCCTTTATCCCCATCTCTGAGTTCAACTGCTTCGTGAACACCTGTAGAAGCTCCGGAAGGAACAGCAGCTCTTCCTATTATTCCGCTATCACTATAAACTTCAACCTCAACAGTTGGGTTCCCCCTTGAATCAAGGATTTGACGTGCATAAATATTTGTTATCTGACTCATGACTTAAATTTTTTCTGTAAAAGTAATTTATTTTCATAAAAAAAGGACAAAGTTAATAAACTTTATCCTTTCTAAATTCTTCCATCAACAGCTTGTTATTATTCTTTAGTTTTTTCGCTTTTGTCTTCGGTTTTTGTTTCATCTTCTTTCACCGCAGTCTTAGCTTCATCAACTATCTCTTCATTTTTCTCCTCAGCCTCAACCTTATCAACTATTTCTTCTTTTTTTTCCTCATCCTTAGCCTCATCTTCAACTACAGTTTCTTCCGATTTTATTTCATCAGCAGTTGCATCAATTTCAGTAGTTTCAACCGGTTTATCGGCAACTTGTTCTTCAACTGCTTTTTTCTTACTTCCTCTTCTTCGGCGTGAAGTTTTAACCTTTTTATCAACTTTTTCAGTTAAAAGATTTTCATTATAATCAACAAATTCAATTAAGCACATTTCAGCATTGTCACCGAGCCGTGTACCAGTTTTCAGAATTCTTGTATATCCGCCTGGTCTTTCTGCGATTTTTTGGGAAATCTCTCTGAACAATTCAGTTACAGCTTCTTTGTTTTGAAGATAACTAAAGACCGTTCTTCTGGAATGTGTAGAATCAACCTTTGATTTTGTAATCAAGGGTTCAATGTAGCTTCTTAATGCTTTTGCTTTAGCAAGAGTTGTTTTAATTCTTTTATGAATAATAAGCGAAGAAGCCATATTTGCTAACATCGCTTTCCTGTGAGAACTTGTCCTGCTTAAGTGATTAAATTTCTTTCCGTGTCTCATTTCAATTATTCCTTATCTAATTTATATTTTGAAATATTCATACCAAATTCAAGGTTTTTTATCTTAACCAACTCTTCAAGTTCTGTTAATGATTTCTTACCAAAATTCCTGAATTTTAATAAATCATTCTTGTTAAAAGTTACAAGGTCACCTAAAGTTTCCACATCAGCTGCTTTAAGGCAGTTTAGTGCCCTTACCGACAGATCCAAATCAACAAGTTTTGTTTTTAATAATTGCCTAACATGTAATGAACTTTCGTCAAACTCTTCGGTTACTGTTTTTTCTTCTGTATCTAAAGTGATTTTTTCATCAGAGAAAAGCATAAAGTGATGTATTAATATTGTTGCAGCTTCTTTAAGGGCTTCTTTAGGATGAATGGAACCGTCAGTATCAATTTCAAAAATTAATTTTTCGTAGTCTGTTTTTTGTTCTACCCTGTAATTTTCAACAGAATATTTTACATTTAAAATCGGAGTATGTATTGAATCAATGGCTATTGTATCAATAGTAGAGCTTATTGATTTATTTTCTTCTGCAGGAACATATCCCCTGCCTTTATTAATGGTAAGTTCAATTGAAAGCTTAACATTTGGTTCCAAATTACAAATTACAACACCAGGATTCAGGACTTGAAAAACCGATAAAAACTTATTAATATCACCGGCTTTAAAAACTTCCTGATCACCAATCACCACATTTACTTTTTCAGTATTTTCACCATCAATTTGTCTTTTAAACCTTATTTTCTTTAAGTTCAGGATAATTTCAGAAATATCTTCAACTATTCCTTTTATAGTTGAAAATTCATGCACAATACCATCAATTTTTATGGATGTTATTGCATATCCTTCAAGAGAAGATAATAAAATTCTTCTTAATGCATTACCTATTGTTATACCAAAACCGGGTTCAAGAGGACGAAATTCAAATATTCCTTCGAATTCGTCAGCCTCTATCATTATAACTTTATCTGGTTTTTGAAATGCTAATATTGCCATATATTGATTTTTTTATCAAAAATTGATTAAATTAAAACAATGAATTATTTCGAATACAGCTCAACAATAAGCTGTTCTTTTATATTTTCCGGAATATCTTCTCTTTGAGGATAATTAACAAACTTTCCGAGTAATTTTTCGTTATCCCATTCAATCCATGAATATTGATCGGAGCGTGAAACAAGTGAATTTGTAATAGCTTCTAAAGATTTGGATTTTTCTCTTACACCAATAATATCACCTTCTTTAAGGCTATATGATGGAATACTTACAATTTTGCTGTTAACAGTAATGTGCCTGTGCGATACTAATTGCCTTGCTCCACTTCTTGTGGGTGCAATTCCCAATCTGTAAACAACATTATCTAAACGGGCTTCTATTAACTGCAATAATATTTCACCTGTAATTCCTTTTTTCTTAGAAGCTTTATGAAAAACATTTCTGAATTGTCTTTCAAGTATTCCATAAGTATATTTAGCTTTTTGTTTTTCCTGAAGCTGGATACCGTATTCGGATTGTTTTCTTCTTCTTTTTGAATTACCATGTTGTCCAGGAGGATAATTTTTCCTTTCAAAAGATTTATCCGGTCCGAAAATCGGATCTTTGAATTTTCTTGCAATTTTTGTTTTTGGACCTATGTATCTTGCCATTTTATATTATGAATTTTATATATTTTACTTGCAAATAATTAATTCTATATTATATTTTTTACACTCTTCTCCTTTTTGGTGGTCTACAACCATTATGAGGCAAAGGTGTTACATCCTTTATTTCCATTACTTCAATTCCTGAAGAATGAATTGTTCTGATTGCTGATTCTCTTCCTGCTCCCGGTCCTTTAACAAGAACTTTTACTTTTCTTAATCCTAAATCATGGGCAGTTTTTGCACAATCTCCTGCTGCAATTTGTGCAGCATACGGAGTGTTTTTCTTTGATCCCCTAAAACCCATTTTTCCTGAAGATGACCATGAAATCACCTGACCTGCATTATTTGTTAATGTAATAATGATATTGTTAAAGGAAGCCTTTATATATGCTTTTCCTATAGGCTCAATCTTAACAACTCTTTTTTTTGAACTTCTTACAGTTTTTACCATAATTTATATCTTACTATTTTCCAAATTTTTTAATTAATTTGATGATAACAGAACATAACATTAGCCTTTTATTACCTTCTTTTTATTAGAAACAGTTTTTTTCCTGCCTTTACGGGTTCTTGCATTATTCTTTGTGTTTTGTCCCCTAAGCGGTAATCCTATACGATGACGTATCCCTCTATATGATCCTATATCCATTAACCGCTTTATGTTCATCTGAACTTCAGAACGAAGCATTCCTTCAACTTTAAAATTATCATTGATAACTGCACGGATCTTATTCTGTTCATCATCAGTCCAATCATGAACTTTTTTACTCCAATCAACTCCGGCTTCAGTTAAGATTTTCTGTGCATTACTTCTGCCTATTCCAAAAATATATGTTAATCCTATCTCACCTCTTTTGTTTTTTGGTAAATCTATACCTGCTATACGAGCCATAATATATTGATTATTGATTTTTAATTTTCGATTTTTTTTATTCGTAATTCGCAATTAATGTCACCTCAAGCGAAGACGAGAGGCATAATCCGTAATCACTCAGTTTATCCTTGTCGTTGTTTATACTTAGGATTCTTTTTGTTAATAATATATAATCTTCCCTTTCTACGAACAATCTTACACTCAGTAGTTCTTTTTTTAACAGATGCTCTAACTTTCATTTTATATATCTTAAAATTATTTATATCTAAATGTAATTCTTCCTTTTGTTAAGTCATAGGGCGACATTTCAAGTTTAACTTTATCGCCTGGCAAAATTTTAATATAATGCATTCTCATCTTTCCTGATATATGAGCAGTAATTATATGACCATTTTCCAATTCAACACGAAACATAGCATTGCCCAATGATTCAATTACTGTTCCATCTTGTTCAATTGATGTTTGTTTTGCCATTTTTAAATAGTTAATATTTTTATTTATTTATTACCTGTTCAATAAATTCAAATGTTGATAAAATATCTGCCTTTCCTTTTTTTACTGCTATATCATGTTCATAATGTACAGATGGTAGCCTGTCGGCAGTTCTTATTGTCCAACCATCATTTTCCTGAACAACATATTTTATACCGAGGTTTATCATCGGTTCAATTGCCAGTACCATACCTTCTTTTAATTTTGTACCTGAACCTTTTTTCCCGTAATTTGGAACTTCCGGCTTCTCATGAAGGTTTTTCCCTAAACCGTGGCCAACTAAATCACGAACAACTGAATATCCGAATCCTTCAACATAATTTTGTATTTCAAACCCAATATCCCCTATTCTTTTTCCTGCAACTGCAACCTCAATTCCTTTATACAACGATTCTTTTGTTCTTTTCATCAGCAAAAGTAATTCTTCCTTTACATTACCTGCCGCGAAAGTATAAGCTGAATCGCCATAAAAACCATTTTTTTTGACACCGCAGTCAACTGAAACAATATCACCGTTTTGTATAATCCTTTCGCAGGGAATCCCATGTACAACTTGTTCATTAATTGATATGCAAAGAGTTTTCGGGAATCCTTTGTAACCTTTAAATCCCGGAACTGCTCCGTTATCCCTGATAAATTCTTCAGCAATTTTATCCAGAACTATTGTTTCAACACCGGGTTTAATATGTTTAGCAACCTCGGCTAATGTTTTTCCAACAAGTAAAGAACTTTCTCTTAGTAACTCTATTTCCTCCTCTGTTTTATAATATATCATACCAATATTTATTATCCCATAGACATTGATGACCTACCTTTTATCCTGCCCGATTTTGTTAATCCATCATAATGACGCATTAACAAATGACTTTCTATTTGCTGTAATGTATCCAGAACAACACCTACAAGAATTAAAAGTGATGTGCCACCATAAAATTGTGCAAATGAAGTAGTTACGCCAATTTTACTTACAAGTGCTGGCATAATTGCTACAAATCCTAAAAACATTGAACCGGGAAGAGTAATTCTGGACATAACAGTATCAATAAATTCCGCTGTTCTTCTTCCTGGTTTCACACCCGGTATAAATCCTCCGTTCTTTTTCATGTCTTCTGCCATTTGATTTGGATTAACAGTAATAGCAGTATAGAAATAAGTAAATAATACGATCATTATAAAGAAAGTAAAATTATACCAGAATCCATTAATATTTGTAAATGCTGATGCTAAACCTGATAAAGTTTCTGAATCGGAAAAGCCTGCTAATGTCAATGGCAGAAACATAATTGCTTGAGCAAAAATAATCGGCATAACACCTGCTGCATTCACTTTTAAGGGTATATACTGGCGAACGCCACCGTACTGTCGGTTTCCGATAATCCGTTTGGCATATTGCACTGGTATTCGCCGGGTTCCCTGAACCAGCAAAATAGTTATTAAAATCACAAATACCAATATTGCAATTTCAATAACAAAATATACTAACCCGCCTCCTTTCTCTTCCATTTTTGAAATGAATTCACCAAATAATGCAAACGGCAGCCGGGCAATAATACCGATCATGATTATCAACGAGATACCATTTCCTATTCCGTTATCGGTTATCCTTTCCCCAAGCCACATAATAAACATAGTACCTGCAATTAAGATTATAACTGTTGACACCCAGAAAAATGTGGTAGGAGTTGTTATACCGGGGTCAAAAGGAGTTATTGCCTCGGGCGGCAATGCCGAAACTAATTGAGTGCCAATATACGCAGGAGCTTGTGCCGCAGTAATTAATATTGTTAAATAACGAGTTATTTGATTGATCTTTTTTCGTCCGCTTTCACCTTCTTTTTGTAATTTTTGGAAATATGGAATTGCCATACCCAACAATTGAACTACAATAGATGCTGAAATATAAGGCATGATCCCAAGTGCAAAAATTGATGCATTTGAAAAAGCTCCACCCGAAAACATATTCAACAAACCAAGCAAACCAGTGCTTGCCTGACTTTGAAGGTTTGCCAGCATATCGGGATCAACACCCGGTAATACTACTTTTGAGCCCAACCTATAGATTAGAATTATTCCCAGAGTGTATAAAATTCTTTTTCTGAGATCTTCAATCTTATAAATATTTCTGATTGTCTGGATTAACTTTTTCATTCAAATTTAAATTTTATTTACGGTTCCATCTTGAGCTTCAATAGCACTAATTGCTGATGCTGAAAAGGAGTGAGCCGTTACTTCTAATTTTGATTTTAATTCGCCTCTGCCTAAAATTTTTATTAAGTCGTTTTTTGACGCTAAACCATTTTCAATTAACACATTAATATTGATTGTGGTAATTTTTTTCTCATCAGCCAGTTTTTGCAATGTGTCAATATTAACACCTCTGTATTCCTTACGATTAATATTTTTAAAACCGAATTTAGGAACCCTTCTGAACAATGGCATCTGCCCACCTTCAAAACCTATTTTTCTTTTATAACCCGATCTTGACTGAGCTCCTTTATGCCCTTTTGTAGAGGTTCCACCTTTACCAGAGCCTTGTCCGCGTCCAATACGCGTTCTGTCTTTTGTTGAACCTTTTGCCGGTTTAAGATTACTTAAATCCATCTTGTATTATTTATTTATAATTCTTCAATTAAAAGCAAATGTTTTACTTTGTTAATCATTCCTAAAATTTGTGGAGTAGCTTCAACTTCTATAGAATGTTGCATTCTTCTTATACCTAATGCCTGAAGTGTTCTTTTCTGGTCTTTTGGTCTTCCAATGCCGCTCCTGACCTGTTTTATTCTAAATTTCTTCATTCGTATTAATTTTTTAACCGTTGAAAACCGTATTTAAATCCACTCCTCTGAGCTGTGCAATTGTATAAGGATCTCTTAACTGCATAAGCGCATTCATTGTTGCTTTTACAACACTGTGGGGATTTGATGAACCTTTTGATTTTGCCAAAACGTCTTTAACGCCAACACTTTCCAAAACTGCACGCATAGCACCTCCTGCAATAACGCCTGTACCGGGAGCAGCAGGTTTAATAAACACATAAGCACCACTATATTTGCCGTATTGCTCATGTGGTAATGTTCCTTTTAAAACAGGTACTTTTATCAGGTTTTTCTTGGCATCATCTATTCCTTTAGCAATTGCGGCGGTTACTTCTTTTGCTTTACCAAGCCCGAAACCAACTACACCGTTTTCATTTCCAACAACAACAATTGCAGAGAAACTAAAAGTTCGTCCTCCTTTTGTAACTTTAGTAACCCTTTGGATACTAACCAGCCTGTCTTTAAATTCTATTTCGCTGGATTTTACTCTTTTTACATTTACGTTCGCCATAATTTTTTAAAATTTAAGACCTCCTTCTCTAGCTGCTTCGGCTAATGATTTAACTCTACCATGATATAAATAACCATTTCTGTCAAAAATAACAGATTCAAATCCGGCTTCTTTTGCCTTTTCAGCTATCAACTGCCCGACCAATTTTGCCTTTTCAATTTTTGTAATTTTTTTATCAGCAATACTATTTTCAGCTGATGAAGCTGAAACAAGTGTTTTACCATCTATATCATCAATCAACTGGGCATAAATTCGTTTATTGCTTCTGAAAACATTTAATCGTGGTCTTTCAGGAGTACCGTTAATAATTTTTCTGATCCTTTTCTTGATCTTGAATCTTCTGTATTTTTTCTTATCTTTTATTGCCATCTTAATTTAGTTATTAATGGTTGAGCTTGATACATATCTTAACATATAATATTTAACTTATAACATTCTTTTAATATTTCTATTCAGAAGCAACTTTACCGGCTTTCTTCTTGATTTCTTCACCCTGGAACCTAATTCCTTTTCCTTTGTATGGTTCGGGTTTTCTGAATGAGCGAATTTTTGCAGCCACCTGTCCTATAAGTTGTTTATCATGAGATGTAAGTGTTATAGTCGGGCTTTTACCTCTTTCTGTTTTTGTTTCAACTTTAACTTCATCAGGTAATTCAAAAGCTATATTATGAGAATAACCCACTGAAAGCTCAAGTATCTGTCCTGTTGCTGTCACTTTATATCCAACTCCAACCAGCTCCTGAACAATTCTATAACCTTTAGAAACGCCGTTAACCATGTTAGCAATTAATGCACGGTAAAGCCCATGCATAGATTTATGGTTTTTTTGTTCTGTATGTCTTTCAAACAAAATATTTCCGTCATTAATTTTTATTGTAATAGCAGGATCTACAAATTGCTGAAGTTCACCTAATTTTCCTTTAACTGTTACAATATTTTTATCGGAAACAGTAACCTGAACACCATCAGGGATTATAATCGGTAATTTTCCTATTCTTGACATTAATTAATCTCCTCTTTATTAACTAATATTACATAAAACTTCACCGCCAACATTCAATTTCCTGGCTTCTTTATCAGTAATAACACCCTTTGAAGTTGACATAATTGCAACTCCCAAACCATTTAAAACGCGCGGTAGGTTATCGGCATTTACATACTTTCTTAGTCCGGGCCTGCTAATTCTTTCAAGTTTTGAAATAGCAGATAATTTTGTAACAGGATGATATTTTATAGCAATTTTAATTATTCCCTGTTTTGAATCATCTTCAAATTTATAATTCAATATATATCCCTTTTTAAAAAGTATTTCTGTTATTGCCTTTTTTAAATTTGATGCAGGAATTTCAACAATACGATGTTTTGCCATTATTGCATTCCTGATTCTTGTTAAATAATCTGAAATTGGATCAGTAACCATTTTATTTTATTGATTAATTTTAAAATATTATTAATTATTTACCAACTGGCTTTTCTTATACCAGGTATTAAACCTCTTAAAGACATCTCTCTGAAATTGATACGTGAAATTCCAAACTGACGCATATATCCTTTTGGACGTCCTGTTAATTTACATCTGTTGTGCAATCTAACAGGTGAAGCGTTTTTTGGCAATTTCTGTAAACCAACATAATCGCCTGCTGCTTTTAATGCAGCTCGTTTTTCAGCATATTTTTCAACGAGTTTTTGCCTTTTAATTTCTCTTGCTTTCACTGACTCTTTAGCCATAGAATATTATTTTTTTTGATTTTTAAATGGTAATCCAAATTCTTTTAATAATGCCATTGCTTCTTTATCAGTATTGGCAGAAGTTACAAAAGTAATATCCATACCATTAATCCTGCTAACCTTATCTATATTAATTTCAGGAAAAATGATTTGTTCGGGAATACCTAAAGTATAATTACCTTTTCCATCAAAACCTTTATCATTAATACCTCTGAAATCCCTGATACGCGGTATTGAAACAGCTGCTAATCTGTCTAAAAATTCGTACATTTTTTCACCTCGTAGAGTAACTCTGACACCAATTGGCATTCCTCTTCTTAATTTAAAGTTAGAAATGTCTCTTTTTGATCGTGTTGGAACAGCTTTCTGTCCTGATATAAGTGTCATTTCTTCTATTCCGCTATCAATCAACTTTTTATCGGTTATTGCAGCACCTAAACCCTGGTTTAAAGAAATCTTTTTAAGCTTGGGAACCTGCATTTTACTTTTATAACTGAACTGCTTAACTAAAGCAGGTATTATTTCTTCGTAATATTTATCTTTTAATCTTGGTGAATAGCTCATTACTTTATTACCTCCACTGTTTTTTTAGAATAACGAACCGACTTGTTTTGTTTTTCGTCCAATTTTCTTCCTATTCTTGTTGTTTTTCCTGATGAATCAATCACCATCAGGTTTGAAAGATGAATAGGCGATTCACGTTTAATGATACCACCCTTAGGATTATCGGCATTTGGTTTTGTATGTTTTGAAATCATATTTATTCCTTCAACAATTGCTTTATTATCAGGAGCATTAATTTTTAGCACTCTACCTTGTTGTCCCTTGGAATTTCCGGCAATAACCATTACAGTGTCACCTTTTTTTATATGTAACTTAGTTCGCATGATTTTTATAGATATTATAATTAAAGCACTTCAGGTGCCAATGAAACTATTTTCATAAACTGTTTATCTCTTAATTCACGAGCAACGGGGCCAAAAATACGGGTACCAACCATTTCGCCGGCAGCATTTAAGATAACCACTGCATTATCATCAAAACGAATGTATGAACCATCATTTCTTCTGATTTCTTTTTTTGTTCTAACAACAACAGCTCTTGATACTGTGCCTTTTTTTATATTTCCGGAAGGCATAGCATTTTTAACCGTAACAATAATCTGGTCTCCGATTGATGCATATCTTTTTTTTGTTCCACCAAGAACTCTTATACATAACACTTCTTTTGCTCCGCTATTGTCAGCTACTGCTAATCTTGATTCTTGTTTTATCATAATTATTTAACTCTTTCAATTATTT
>CAZREZ010000055.1:0-11646 GCA_964599115.1 uncultured Bacteroidales bacterium | reverse complement strand
GCCTTAATAAGTTCTGCTGTTGCTGCAAACAGTTCTTTTGATGTTATTCATGCCCACGACTGGCTAACTTATCCGGCAGGAATAGCTGCTAAAAGTGTTAGTGGGAAGCCATTGGTTGTTCACATGCATGCTACTGAATTTGATCGTTCCGGCGAAAATATTAATCAAAGCGTGTACGACATTGAGCGTAAAGGAATGGAAGAAGCTGACAAAGTTATTACAGTTAGTAATCTTACCCGCAAGTTGGTTATTGAAAAATACGGGATTGATCCTAAAAAAATTGTTACTGTTCATAATGCAGTTGAACCGATTATAAACAAATGTGCTTCAGGTGTAAAAAAGAATATTAATGAAAAAATTGTAAGTTTTGTTGGTAGAATAACATTTCAAAAAGGACCGGAGTATTTTATCGAAGCAGCAAAAAAGATACTTGATGTTGATAATAATGTTCGTTTTGTAATGGCAGGTTCTGGTGATATGCTCAATAAAATGATCAGCCGTGTTGCACACTTACGTATAGCAAAAAACTTTCATTTCGCAGGTTTCTTAAAAGGTGATGATGTTAACAAAATGTTTTTAATGAGTGATGTGTTTGTAATGCCCTCCGTTTCTGAGCCTTTTGGTATTGTTCCGCTTGAAGCCATGCGATCAAATGTTCCTGTCGTTATTTCAAAACAATCGGGTGTTTCAGAAATTCTTATTCATGCGCTTAAGGTAGATTTTTGGGATATTGATGCTTTGGCTGATTCAATTTATGGTTTGCTTCATTATAATGCCTTGTCAAAGGTATTTAGGAAATTCGGCAAAGAAGAAGTTGATAATTTGAAATGGGAAAATGCTGCTGTAAAAGTTAATGATGTTTATCGATCAGTTGTTTTGTAGAAATTAAGACAAAAGATATCCATGCGGACTCCCGTTGGTTAAAAGTAAAATATAAAGGTAAAAAGTAAGCGTTCACAGAATGCTGAAATTGGAAATTAGAAATTAGAAAAAAATGAAAAGAGTTTACGAATCAGAGGTTTACAAACTATCGGAAGAATTGTCTGATTTGGTTTGGTACGATTTTGACAAGTGGAACAAAAAGGTTCAAAATAATAATTGAAAAACTTGGTCCAAAATGGAATGCGTTTATCAACAGCACAAAAATATGATAACATAAATTTCCAATTTCCAATTTCTAGTTTCAAACTGTGAACGGTTACAGTAAAAAGATAAAAGTTAATACAAAAGTAAAAATATAAAAATTATGAGATCAATTTGTTTTTATTTTCAGGTTCATCAGCCGTTCAGACTTCGCACATATCGTTTTTTCGATATTGGCAAGGATCATAATTATTTTGATGATTATAATAATCAGTCAATTATGAGGCGGGTTGCTGACAAATGTTATTTGCCGATGAACAATTTATTACTAAATTTAATAAATGAATATGGCACGGCATTTAAAGTTTCATTCTCAATTTCGGGAACAGCATTAGACCAATTTGAACAATATACTCCGGATGTTCTGGAGAGCTTTCAAAAACTTGCTGAAACCGGTTGTGTTGAATTTTTAACCGAAACATATTCACATTCGCTTTCTTCATTAAAAAATAAAGAGGAATTTGTAAAGCAAGTTGAATCTCACAAAAAAAAGATTGAAGAGCTTTTCGGCATTAAGCCTAAAACATTTAGAAATACCGAGTTGATCTATTCCGATGGTATTGGTGAAATGGTTGCGGAAATGGGTTTTAAAACAATGCTTACCGAAGGTGCAAAACATGTACTCGGTTGGAAAAGTCCGAATTTTATTTATTGTAATGCAATTAACCCAAAATTAAAATTATTGCTAAAAAATTTCAGTCTTAGCGATGATATTGCATTTAGGTTTTCGCAGCAAAGTTGGGACGAATGGCCTCTTACTACTGAAAAATTCGTTGGCTGGCTCAACCAGATTGATCCTGCACAGGAAGTTGTTAATTTATTTATGGATTATGAAACTTTTGGTGAACATCAATGGGTAGAGACCGGTATTTTTGAATTAATGAAAAACCTGCCGCGAATGGTATTTGAACGTACAAATTATACATCTAACACGCCTCAGGAGGTATCGGAAAATCTGCAGCCGGTTTCAGCTATTCATGTACCTTATCCTATTTCATGGGCAGATGAAGAAAGAGACCTGACAGCATGGCTTGGAAATGACCTGCAAGATGAAGCTTTTGATAGCTTGTATTCGATTTATGAAAAAGTTAAATACTGTGATGATGAACAGATCAGGAGAGACTGGAAATATCTGCAAACAAGCGACCATTTTTATTATATGTGTACAAAATGGTTTTCAGATGGCGATGTTCATAAATATTTTAATCCCTACGGTACACCTTATGAGGCATTTATCAACTTTATGAATATTTTATCCGATTTCATAATCAGAGTAGATAAATGTTCCGAATCAAAAGAAATCAAATTGGCGGAAATAAAGGAAAAAGCAACAAAATTGTCATCTGAAATTGGAAAAGCAATTAAAAAGAAATCAGAAAAAGTTGCTGCCAAAGCAAAAAAAGTCGTTTCTGAGAAGAAAGAATATGTAAAGGATTTTAATCAGATAAAGAACTTTTCGAATGCAAAAATAAAACAAGTAATAAAAAATATTGACATTGAATCGCTTTCATTTGTACTCAAAGATGCCGAGAAAGAGATTGTTGAAAAAGTATTGCCAAATCTCGGAAAACGTGCCAGAAAAAAATACGACGAACTCGAAAAAGATATTTCAAAAGTAACCAAATCAGATATTAAAAGATACAGGAAAATAATAGCAGGAGAGATAAAGAAATTTTTTTGATTTGAACAATTCCTAACCTAACATAAGTCTAAAAAAATATTCCAGGTTTCAGGCTACATAATGCAAATCCAATATTATATCGCACTTGTTATAAAGGATGGCGAGTGGAGAACAATTATAACCTGATTAATTAACAAATTATTTTTAAACACTGAAAGGTTATACGAACACTGTCAGGTTTATGGAAACCTGTCAGAGTCTGAAAGACCTGACAGTGTTTATGATGGTTAAATTAATGAATCATTCAGGATAAATAAAGAATGATTTAATAAAATATTCATTAAATTTGTAATATTAAAAAATAAATTAAATATAGATATGAATACTATTGATAAATTGATACTTCTGTTTAGCATGACTGATGCTGAGATTTCTTTCGGCAATATTTTAATAAATATAATTATAGCAGCAATAGCTGCTTTGATAGCATATTTATTGGCGGTAAGCAGGTTTAAACGTGAAAAGAATATTGAGTTACATGTTGAACGGGACAAGGCATTTTTAAGAGCTTATGAGGAACTTTGGGTTGTGTGCAGGTTTGTTTCCAATAATCGTGATAATACAAATGCAATTATTTGGAAATCCAAAGACGTTACAAACCTTAACCCTAACAATGCCGACGGATTTGTAAATGAATACAATAGCTTTGAAGCCACAAAACATGGATTGTACATAAAAACATTTACCAGAAGAAAACTCGAAGATTTAAGGGGAGAACTTATTAGTGTACTGAAAAGCAGTGAAAGCAATGAGGGTGAATTTGTGGAACTGAAAAGTGATAAAAAGATTAAAAACTTGAATGCATTGTTTGGTACAATTAGAAAAAAACTGCGGGAAGATACAGGAATGACCAATCCTGATACAAATATTTTAAAAAGAAAAGTATAAACTTAAAATTCAATAACCATGAATAAGCCAAACAAACAAGAGGAGTTTTCATTAGATGACAAAACTCAATATTTTGTTTCCTTTAACCAGGCATATACCAATGCAGAAGCATTGTTGAAATATCATGGAGCAGATAACAGAAAACTGGAACAAATTGTTGGAGGGTATAAAAATTACCTTGAAAAAAAGAAAAGCGAAGAAAATACGGATTTTTCTGAAATCATGAAACAATACAACGGAAAAAAAGAGGACCTGATAAATTTTTATTGCAAAACGTTTAAAGATCATCAGGCAGATATTCAAGACAGAGAACTTTTTTTACTTCTTGAAAACGTGATGTACTTACTTTATATGATTTATAACGGCCGTAATTTTTATTCGCATCATTACCATGAAAAAAACTTTTTTAACATTTCTGAAGATTTTAACGAATTTCTGAACAAATTGTTTGACAGAGCAAAAGGCAATGTAGAAAATAATTTGAATGAGAATGATCAACAAGAGGATACTTATAAGGAATTTTGCAATTATACATATTCAATATTAGTCAAAAAAAATGACAACCATTATGAAATAACCAATCAGGGGATGGTATTTATTGCCTGTATATTCCTGAACAGGAATGATGCTGGAAGGCTTATCAATGCTACTTATGGATTAAAAGGAACAAATAAAGAAGCTTTTAAGTTGGTCAGAAAGACATACTTGCATTTCAGTAAAGATGATAAGTATTTATACAGTAAGCCTGAGAGCGGTAATGCTGACACTCAATTTTTGCGGTTTGCAGAAATATACAATTATTTAAACCATGCTCCCGCAATTACAGTGAAACATAGCGAACTAAAAAAATGGATTGGAGATGAAGAAAACAACTCCCGCATTCGCCGGCAAAATAAGTTTTGCTATTTTGCTACTCGCTATTTGCTTGATTCAGGACTTTTACCCGGTTTTAAATTTGAAGCTTTTACCGGTAATATGCTGCAAAAAGAAACCACTCATAAGGTGGGTAAAAATAAAGATATTGAGATCAAGCAAACTCAAATTCAGAAAGAAGTAACATGGATTGATCAAAATGGAGAAGAAGAAAATCTTATGCCCCATGTTGAAGCCAACAATGCCTTACTTCAAACTACCATTACCGACAGTTCCGAAAAGGAAAGGAAGGTAAAAGTGCTGCTCGGTGAGAAGGAGTTGAAAAACCTGTTGTATGTATATTTTTCAGAGAATAAAAAACTAAGTAGCGAAATCAGAGACTATATAATAGGATATTACAAAGCGATGGAGAAACTCAGAGAGAATGGCAATTTTAACGACATAGATTTGACAGAAATTGAACTGCCTGCTTATTTAAAAAAGCTGAAGCAAAACAAAATGACCGATATATCACTGAAAGATAAGTGTTTCAATGAATTAAAGCTAAGAAAAGTAAGTATTGATGTACAAAGAGAAAAAGAGCGGAAAAGCCTGAGTGGTTTAAAAAGGGCAGAAAAAAAACGTTTTGTATGGAAATGCCTTAAATATTATATCCCTGTAAATCGCAGGGAACGTATCTCACGTGAATCGTTGAACCAACTCAGCATTTCACTTTATGAGCATGGAAAAGAAAACAGTAAAGCGAAAAGACTTTTAACAGTTCTCAAAGATGAAGGATTATTACCACCTCATAAAAAAGATTTATGGATAAAAAAATTGAATGAATCAATTAATAAGGCAGATAATTTATACGAATTGAAAAGTATATTACTTAAAAAACAAACACGAAAATTCGTAAAGATTCCATCAGACCAAAATACCAATGAGAAAAAAGTTGCATATCTAATACGAAGGTTATTGCCCCGAAAGCATACACATGAATTTGATAATTATCGTGAACAAATTGATATTGCTATTCGCAAATTTGATTCAAATAAACAGGTATTAATAGACACTTTGAAAAAATATGAATTACTGGAACCTGCCAATCCGCCGCAATGGACAACAAATTTAGTCAATTTAATCCTGAATAATAAATCACTGGAAGATATTTATAATTTCTTCATTGCTAAAAATGACTATAAAAAAACTATAGAATCACTTAAAAAAGAATTTGAAAGTCTTACCACTGATGATGAGATTGCCCGTTTTGCTAAAAATATACTATTTATTGCCAGCGAAAAGCAATACGACAATGTTAAAGAGTATTTGGATAAATACTTTTTTAAAGTAAATAAACAAGATGATGAAAGCTATATGCCTGTAATATTCCTGCCGCAAGGGTTTATGAAAGAAAAAGCATTAAGAAGCCAGGTATTCGGTGAGTTTAAATATGTTGAAAAGAGAGATGGAGAAAAGCTAAAACCGGAAAATGAATATAATGCTTTTGATTATGATTACAGCTATGAAAAACTTTATTCTGTTTCGCAGTTTATCAGGCAAAAATTTGCAGTTAATAAAAAACAATTGGAAAGAGGCGAAGAGTTTTACTATCAACTTTTATTTAATAATAACGACACACCCGTAATAAGAAAGAAAGCCATAAGGAAGCTGAATGAATGCCTGACCCATGACCTATTACTGGTGGAAATTGCGAAAAACTATTATAAGCAATATTTAAAACATAAGCAAACCAAAAAAGGACTCCAATTGTCCGATGTTAACCTTACTGTAGAACAGTTCAGTAAAAGCAAACTTCAATTCTATTACAAAGATGTACCGGTTGAAACCCTGTCTCACAGGTTAAATGACATCAAAGACTTACAATACAACCTGAAACTGATAGATTTGATGGATTACATAATGCTTAAATGTGAGGCGAACTCCGAACCTTTGATTAAACTTGAATATATTCGCAAACAGGAAACAAAGGAAAAAGGAGAATTCAACCTTTTTGACGAAATGGAAAATAAAAGGAAGAAATCGTTTGAAATGGCAAAAGCTGTATTACAATTGGAAAAGATCATGTATAATGATGAAAAAGTAAAGCAATGGGATAATACGGAATATATTGATTTCGGTCAATATTATGATGCACTATCAGAAGAAGCATTTATCGATAAAAATGAAGAAGTGTTTAAATCATTAAAAGTATTGCGTAACAAAGCCGCACACAACCAGCCGCCTTTTATAAGTAAAAATAAAATTGTGTGGAAAGGAAAACTTTTTGAAGAATTTGAAAAAGGAGTTGAATTTATAAATAAAGCAATAGAACAATTAGAGAACCAATCCAATACAATTTTATAGCCCTCTAAAAGCAAAACAAATGATAAAAAAGCCATCCTGAAATTTCGGGATGGCTTTTTTTATTTCCTGCTGTTCCTACCTTTCAAATCAAAGGCTTCCACAGCGCAGGACTTATTGTAGGACTTAGTGTAGGAGCTGTTCCTACCTTTCAAATCAAAGGCTTCCACAGCTATATGAATTAAAAGGAAAATGTAAAATAAGCTGTTCCTACCTTTCAAATTAAAGGCTTCCACAGCAAGAGATTAAATTGGCTTTACTTGAAATTCGCTGTTCCTACCTTTCAAATTAAAGGCTTCCACAGCTGTCTAAAGATATATATACAAGAGATTGGAGCTGTTCCTACCTTTCAAATTAAAGGCTTCCACAGCAACGTAACGATATATCACAGTTGGGATATTGCTGTTCCTACCTTTCAAATTAAAGGCTTCCACAGCTTTAGATGTCTTTAAAAACGATTCGGCATTGCTGTTCCTACCTTTCAAATTAAAGGCTTCCACAGCAACCCAAACTCGGATACCTACCGATTCATAGCTGTTCCTACCTTTCAAATCAAAGGCTTCCACAGCTAAATCAAATTACAATATCGGTATTATTAAGCTGTTCCTACCTTTCAAATCAAAGGCTTCCACAGCAATTAAATGTCTGGAATAAAGTCCAGTTCGCTGTTCCTACCTTTCAAATCAAAGGCTTCCACAGCAGATAATCTTTAAATTCAATAATACTATGCGTTTTGCTATATTTAATGAATAAAAAAATCAAAAGAATTTGATATTCAGAATACAAACTTACTCATTTTTTTATTTCTAATACCATAACTTTTATAGTCTAAATAATATTTTGATGAGATTGGTACAATTAATTAATATTTCTTTTCAAATTGTGGATTTTAGTCTTTTTAAAATATCTTTGCGGCTATTAAAATTGATTGTATTGAAATGATTGAATAAATGAGTAACAAAACTATAAAACCCGATTATATTTTTGAAACAAGTTGGGAGATATGTAATAAAGTAGGCGGAATTTATACGGTTCTATCTACTAAAGCCAAAAGTATTATTAATGGATTTGATGGTGAATATATTCTTATCGGTCCTGATGTTTGGAAAGAAACAAGCGAAAATCCCGATTTTATCGAAGATAGAACTTTGCTAAAATACTGGAGGGATAAAGCTGAGAATGAAGGCATAAAAATACGGATCGGGAGATGGAATATTGCCGGCAATCCAATTGTAGTACTTGTTGATTTTACACCGTATTTTTCTCATAAAAATGAAATATTTACTTTATTCTGGGAAAAATATAAACTCGATTCCCTTACAGGACAATGGGATTATATTGAACCTGCATTGTTTGGTTATGCTGCTGCAAAAACCATTGAAAGTTTTTATAATCATAATTGTTCGGTCAGCGATAAAATTATTGCTCATTTTCACGAATGGATGACTGCTACCGGTGTTTTATATCTTAAGGAGAAAGTTCCGCAGGTCGGCACTGTGTTTACTACTCATGCTACGGTTATGGGACGTTCGATTGCCGGAAACGGACTTCCACTGTACAAAGAAATTGCAAAATTTAATATTGATATGCTTGCCCGCCGCTTTGGTGTGGTGGCAAAACATTCACTTGAAAAATTATCATCGCAACTGTCTGATTCATTTACAACAGTTAGCCCGATTACTTCCGAAGAATGTTATTATTTTCTGAATAAAAATCCTGATATTATAACTCCAAACGGTTTCGAAGATTCATTTGTTCCGGCTAAGGAAAATTTTGAAAAGAAAAGAAAAACAGCTCGCAAAAAACTTATTCATGTTGCTGAAGCTTTATTAAACCAAAAAGTTCAGGAAGACACATTATTTGTTTTAAACAGTGGAAGATATGAGTTTAAAAATAAAGGAATTGACATTTACTTAAATGCTTTTGGAAAATTAAATAAAAACAAAAAACTCAATCGTAATATTATTGCTTTTATTACTGTTCCGGCAGGTCAGTCAGGTCCTGACAATAATTTATTGGCAAGAATGAATAATATTGACTTTTCAAAGCCACTTAAAAATCAATACCTTACACATAAGCTGATTGATCCGGAAAATGATCCTGTTCTGAATTTTATTAAAAAAAATAATTTGAATAATGCTCCTGATGATAAGGTGAAAGTTATTTTTGTTCCGGCTTATCTTAATGGTGATGATGGAGTTTTTAATCTCTTATATTACGATTTATTGATTGGTTTTGATATTAGTGTTTTTCCGTCGTATTACGAGCCATGGGGCTATACTCCGCTCGAAAGCATTGCTTTTTATATTCCAACCGTAACAACCACTCTTGCCGGTTTTGGAAAATGGGTAAACGAGAATTTTGTCCAAAAAAATAATAGTGTTGATGTAATTAAAAGGAATGAAAACAATGATGAGTTTGTTATAAAAAATATTACAAACCGGATTATTAACTTTTCGAATGCCGAGGAAAAAGATGTGAAGAATATCCGTAATGAAGCTTTCGAAATTTCGAGGACAGCCCTTTGGAAAAACCTGATTGATTATTATTGGAAGGCATATTCAATTGCATTACAAAAAGTGCAGTTGCGTCCTGAATTATATAAAAACAAACAATTACAATATAAATTACGAGTTTACAAACCGGTTGAAAATGAAATACCTGTTTGGAAAAAAGTGCTTGTAAAACCAAATATTCCTGGAAAATTCTCAGGATTACAAGACTTGTCAAAAAATCTTTGGTGGTCATGGGATTATGAAGCTACCGAACTTTTTCAAAAAATTGATGTTGATCTATGGGAAAAACTTGACCATAATCCGATAAGCCTGCTAGAAGAATTATCTGCTGCTAAGTTTGATGAATTAGGGTCGAATGCCGCTTTTTTAGAAAAATACAATAATGTATTAAAACGGTTTAATGAATATATTAACGAAAAGCCCAATGATTCTGATAGTCAGATAGCATATTTTAGTATGGAGTTTGGCCTCCACGAAACATTAAAAATATATTCAGGCGGGCTTGGAGTACTTGCCGGAGATTATCTGAAAGAAGCCAGCGATTCAAATAAAAAAATTACAGGTTTCGGACTTTTATATCGTTATGGTTATTTCAGGCAAAATCTTACAAAGGATGGAAGCCAGCTTGCAAGTTATTTACCTCAAAAATTTACACATCTTCCGATTCAGGCTGTCAGGGATAAAAATAATAACTGGATAGAAATCAGTATTGCCTTGCCCGGCAGGACAGTATTTGCCAAAGTGTGGAAAGTAGAAGTCGGGCGGATTAATTTGTTTCTGCTTGATACCGATATTGAAAAGAATTCTCTTAATGACCGCTCTATAACTTACCAATTATATGGTGGTGATATTGAAAATCGTTTCAAACAAGAATTACTTTTGGGAGTTGGAGGAATACGTGTGCTTGAAAAACTTGGACTTGAGCCTTTACTTTATCATTGCAATGAAGGACATGCTGCTTTTATCGGATTGGAACGATTATCTAATTATATACAGTATAAAAATCTTCCTTTTAACAAGGCACTTGAAGTTGTAAGAGCTTCCACTCTTTTTACAACTCATACGCCTGTTCCTGCAGGTCATGATTCTTTTGATGAAGACCTTCTAAGGACTTATATCCCACATTATGCCGACCGGCTGAATTTAAGCTGGGACGAGTTTATGGGATTGGGACGAATCAATAATAATGACGAAAATAAGAAATTCTCTATGAGTATTTTAGCTGCAAAACTATCGCAGGAAATTAATGGTGTGAGTCGTATCCATGGCAATGTTTCTAAAAAACTCTTTAGCAATCTTTATAAAGGATATTTCCCTGAAGAAATTCATATTGGTTATGTTACAAATGGTGTTCATTATCCAACATGGACAGCAGGGGTATGGCAACGCTTGTATGAAAAGGAATTTGATAAGGATTTTTTAAAAGATCAGTCAAACCCCGGGTTTTGGAAAAATATACAAAATGTTGCTGATGAAAAGATTTATAAAATTAAAAATAAGCTTAAAAATAATTTATTGGAGTTTTTAAAAGAAAAGCTCGTTGAAGATATGACCGGACGACATGAAGACCCGAAAATTATTTTGAAGACTATAGACTCATTAAACGAAGAAGCTCTTACAATTGGCTTTGCAAGGCGTTTTGCTACTTATAAAAGAGCTAATTTGATTTTTAATAATATTGAAAGATTAAAGAAAATTGTTAATGGCAACAAACCTATACGTTTTATTTTTTCAGGCAAGGCTCACCCCAAAGATGTTGAAGGACAAAATCTGATAAAAAATATTATTGAAGTATCGAGAATGCCGGAATTTATCGGAAAGATTATTTTTCTGGAAAATTATAATATCAGTATTGCAAAAAAACTTATTCAGGGAGTTGATATTTGGTTAAACACACCTACAAGACCATTCGAAGCATCAGGTACAAGTGGGGAAAAAGCTGTTATGAACGGAGTTGTTAATTTTAGTGTTTTAGATGGCTGGTGGGCAGAGGCTTATAAAGAAAATGCCGGCTGGGCTATTAAAGAAGCAAGAACATATAACGACCAGAAATTTCAGGATGAGTTTGATGCAGAAACAATTTATAATATTCTTGAAAATGAAATTATTCCTGTTTATTATAAAAAAAATGAGAATAATATTCCTGCCGAATGGATATCTTATGTGAAAAATACCATCTCGGAAATTGCTCCGCATTTTACA
>CAZREZ010000054.1:0-12066 GCA_964599115.1 uncultured Bacteroidales bacterium | reverse complement strand
TTGGCGCTTCTTATTCTTGAAATACGTATAGAATTTTACCGTGATAATCTATGATGTATCAATTGATTTCTGTCCTCTTTATATCTTCTGAGTAAAAATTGTAATTTTGTTTTAAATGAAATACCTATATTATCTTCATCGTAATTTATCATGTTCTCTTTTGCAATCTTTTGCATTTCATCCAATTTTTCTTTCAAGATGGTTTTAGTTTCCTCTTCATTTTTTTCAATTTCTTCTGTTTTTAAGTATTCAATAAATTCATCAAGTTTATCCTTAATTGTCTGTTGCCCTTTAATATGTTTTCTTTTTATTTCCTCAGCTTTTTGTACTGACTCATCAAATATATATTCACTCATTAATAATGCATCTGACAGTTTCACAAATAAATCCTCTTTCCAGTCTCCCTTAGAGATTAAACCTTCAAGAGATATAAATTTTTTAAAAATATAGTTATCTATCTCCTGTTCGGATAAATTTGGATTTTGATTGGCATAAACAAACTTTCCAAGTAGTCTTACGAGACTTTCAATTCCTGTGATAAGCAAAATATTACTGGTCAAATAATATTTTCTTTTTGATTCCTTTATGGCAGACTGAAAAACACTCAAAACAGTTTTGTACTTAACATCTTTACTCAAATAGGGTAGTATTTCTTTTTCTGTAAACTCTATTTTACCTTTTAAAAATTGTCCTAAAATTTCAGGGCTTTTTTCACCAGTTACTATTGAAATTTGGTCACCAACAGTTCCGTCTTCTATCCAATATAAATCATGGACTATTGAATAAGAGGTTGAATATCTTAGTAGTTTGAAAAACATGAATCCTTCCCCCATTCTCTCTGTCCAAAATTTCATATGATTTCTATCGAAAGAAAATTTATCTGAATTATTTTGATAGTTTTCTATTTGAATTTCAAATTCTACATGTTCTTGAAGTGATTTTTCGCTAAGTGATTTATTCAGTTTTTTTATTATTTCTTTTAATTGTAGGATATTGTTTTCGACAACTTCAAGCTTCCAACCCTTCAAATTCGATTTTAATTTTCTATTTTCCTCTAATAAATTATTTGCAAGCTTTTTAAGCCGTTTTAGATAATCTATCCTTTTATTTTTTAATTGTTTGTTTTTCATTTTTTAATAGCATAGAACTAATCGCTAACTACAATAGATAATAATAATTATCTCCCAAGAATCTGTTTCACTATTGCTGCAATAGTTTTATTATCTGCTTTTCCGGCTAATTGTTTGGTAGCTACTCCCATAACTATGCCCATTTCCTTTATGCTGCTTGCACCGGTTTCGGAAATTATTTTTTCAATGATCTTATGGAGTTCTTTTTTACTGATTTGTTTGGGTAAATAGTTTTCAATTATTGATGCCTGAAATAATTCAACATCAGCCAGATCATTCCGATTTTGTGATTTAAAAATCCCGGCAGATTCTTTGCGCTGCTTTACCAATTTTTGAAGAATAGACATTTCAACTTGCCCGGGAATTTCACCTCCGCTAATACCTTTTCCGGTTTTAGCCAGTAATAAAGCAGATTTAACAGCTCTTAATGCTTCTAATTTTTTCTTATCTCTTGCAAGCATTGCTGCTTTAATATCATCATTGATTTTTTTCTCAAGAGTCATGATTTTTGTTTATTAAGGTTATAGGGTTAGGGTTAAGAGGCCTGTTTGGTTTTAAGGTTAGGGTAAAGTTTTTTTACACCTAACCTTTTTCCTTTACCCAAACCGGCTTCCTAACCTTTACCATTACCGTTGTTTATACATATAAAATAATCATTTTGATTCTGAAGTTAACGCCATTACGAGTACTCGGGATTGAAAATTGTATTTTATCCATATGACTGAAAGGAATCCGTATGGACGGACAAGTTTTGAAATTTGGTACTTGTAATTTGATATTTTTAATAAAATTTATAAATGCTTGGTTTATAGACAGTTCTAATCAACATTATCATGCAAAAATGAATTATTAGATTTTATTTCGGTATTGTTATTTTCATCTTCTGATAAAGTGTAGCGCGATACTTCAGATTCGGAAGAAGGTTTTGTATCTGATAATTTAACATTTCGTCTTAAATAAGCAGGTTCGTTTTCAAGCTCGGCTAATCCACCCGGAGACTTTAATTTAACACTTAAATCCTTTAGTTTTTTAATCCTTTCCTGTGATTTTTTCTCAATATCATTTATTTCTTTTTCCTGAATTTCTTCATCTGCATATAAGCTTTTCGGTTTGTTAACCGAACTAACAACTTCCGATTCTTCTTTTACGTCTTTTTTTATTAAAGTCGGATCGGTAATTTTCGTTTCTTTTGTTTTTTCCGAAGCAGATCCTACCCTAAATATCAGAGGTTGTTTTTTTTCTGATAATTCTTCTTCAACTAATGGTTTTATACCAATTTCTTTATCATTTCTATTAATCAGTTCGATTTTTTCAGTCTTTTCTTCAACAACTTCAGATTCATATTTTTCATCCTTTCTTACATCATTATGTAAATCATAAACTGTTTTTTTCTCTGCCAGGCTTTTCAATTTCCTTTCTGCATTGAATCCTGTTGCAATTATCGTTACACCGATTTTATTTCCTAATGATTCATCGTTTCCATTACCCCAAATAATTTCAGCATTCATACCGGCTTCCCGTTGAATATAATCAGTAATTTCCGTTACTTCGTCCATTGAAATTTCTTCAACTCCTGATGTGATATACAATAAAATATCACTAGCTCCTGCAATTTCGTTATCATCTAATAATGGTGAAGATAATGCAATTTTCACAGCTTCTATCGACCTGTTTTCACCTTCAGCATTTGCTGATCCCATTATAGCTTTTCCGCTGTTTTTCATTACAGTTTTGACATCTTCAAAATCAACATTAATATAGCCTGTAACCGTAACTATTTCAGCAATACCTTTGGCTGCTGTGGTTAAAATATTATCTGCCTGATGAAATGCCTCCGAAAGTTTCAGGTCACCATGCAATTCCCTGAGTTTATCATTACAAATAACCAAAAGTGTGTCAACATGTTTTCGCAATTCTTCGATTCCTTCTTCGGCTTGTATTCTTCGTTTCCGTCCTTCAAAAGAGAAAGGAATCGTCACAATCCCAACCGTTAAAATATCCAATTCTTTTGATACTGAAGCAATTACAGGAGCAGCTCCTGTTCCGGTCCCACCTCCCATTCCGGCAGTAACAAATAACATTTTGGTATTTTTTTCCAAAACACTTTTTATATCATCAATTTTTTCAATTGCTGCATCTCTTCCTACCGAAGGAATTGATCCGGCACCTAATCCTTTACTGCCAAGCTGGATTTTCGTAGGTATAGGGCTAACATTCATTGCCTGGGCATCGGTATTACAAAGAATGAAATCCACATCTTTAATACCTTGGTTAAACATGTGTGTTACTGCATTACTACCACCGCCACCTACTCCTATAACCTTAATTATTGACGACTGATTTTTGGGCAAATCAAATTTAATCATATCACTTTTTTTTTATGCTTAAAATTAAAGTATAAATTATTTAGAATATATTATTTATTTATTATTTATTAACAAATTATATGTTAATTATTTATGCTAATCAATACCATCTTTTTCAAACCAATCCTGCATTCGTTTTAAAAAACTAATCGGCTTTTGTTCTTTTTTAACTCTTTTTGTTTTAATTTTTGTTTTTTTAGTTCCCGTTTTTACAGAAATTTCTTTTTCTTTTTCTTTCAAAAATCTTGCGGTGCCCTCAATAACCACTCCAATACCTGTTGAATACATTGGGCTTATTGTTTCTTTGGGTACTTCACTGGCAAGATGTTCGTTGGGATAGCCTATTCTTGTATCCATTCCTGTCATAAATTCAGTGAGTTGGGCAATATGTTTTAACTGTGCACCGCCACCCGTAAGTACAATTCCTGCAATCAATTTTTTCTCGTATCCCGAATTTTTTATTTCATAATAAATATGTTCAATAATCTCTTCCATCCTTGCCTGAATAATATTAGCAAGATTTTTTAAAGTAATTTCTTTAGGTGGTCTTCCCCTTAATCCTGGTATAGCCACAATTTCTTCTTCTTTATTTTCGCTTGCCAGTGCCGAACCAAATTTTACTTTAAGTTCCTCAGCATGTTTTATAATTATTGTACATCCTTCCTTAATATCTTCGGTAATAATATCTCCCCCGAAAGGTATAACTGCAGTATGCCTGATTATACCATCCTGAAAAATAGCAATATCCGTTGTACCACCACCAATATCAACCAGAACCACACCTGCTTCTTTCTCTTCTTCTCCTAGTACAGCTTCGGCTGATGCAATCGGTTCAAGTATAAGGTCAACAACTTCAAGACCTGCTTTCCTTACGCATTTATAAATATTTTTTGCTGCTGCGGTTTGCCCGATAATTATATGAAAATTTGCTTCAAGTGAATTTCCCAACATACCTATAGGTTGTTTTATACCCTGCTCTGCATCAATTATATATTCCTGCGGAATCACATCAATGATCTCTTCTCCCGGACTCATATTCAGGTTATACATATTATTATTCAAGATGTCAATATCATCCTGGCTTATCTCAATGTCATTGTTTTCGCGGATGATGCTTCCGTGATGCTGAATACTTTTTATATGCTGGCCAGCAATACCTACGTTGACATATTCAATATCAACTCCTGATCTTTGACTGGCTTCTTCAATTGCTGTTTTAATTGATTGCACCGTATTTTCAATGTTTGAAACAACGCCTCTTTTTACACCTATTGACTGTGTTTTCCCGTAACCCAAAATTTCAATCTTATCATGTTCGTTACGGCGTCCCACAATCGCTGCAATCTTTGTAGTGCCAATATCTAATCCAACAATTATTTCTGATGTTTCCATTTCTTTATTTTTTTGTACATACAACTTGATTCTTATATTTTAAATTTATTTTTTTGTATTTGTCCCAACCAACCTTACTAAGCCCTTTTTTATAAAAAGCTATCAGGTTTTCAAATTTTTCTTCCATATTATCAATATCTCCGAATATGATAAGATGTTTGCCAACTTTCGGGATTAATTCAATGCCGTTTTCTTTATTTATGTAAATCTGTTCAATCTGTGTATTTAGAAATTTATTATTATTGATAAATTTTGCTAATGAATAAATCTTAAATAAAAGCTGATTTTGATCTAATGAATCGGTTTGTAGTTTCAGTTTTGCGGGAGGTAAAAGCGAATTACCAATGTTTCCGCTTGCAATTAAAACTCTTGCAACATGATTCTTATTTAACGGCATTAAAACACCATTAACATCAATATAGAAATTTTTATTTGATTTAGTAATTACTCGTACTACCGGCTTTCGTTGAACAACATCAATTTTTAATTTCCCGTTAACGGTAAAATAGACATTGGCTTTTTCTATATATGGATTTTCATTAATCATGCTTTCAATTTCTTCAGTATTTATTTCAGAAAACAACTTCCCTTTTAACGAATCAAACGACTGGTAAACCTGCGATTTTATCTCATCTTCGGTTATAAAACGATCAGAATTGTTTAGGTCAATTGAAACCACAAAATCATTACATTTGCTGTTTTTGTATTCAGTATTAACAAATCCGAGCAAAACAATTATACCTGTAACAAAAATTACCCAGATTAATATGAAAAAATATCTTTTCATCAGCTTTTTAAAATATTTTCTATAGGTTCAACTAATTGATCAATATCTCCCGCTCCCAGAGTAAGCAGAACTTCGGGTTTATTATTTTTCAATTCTTCAAATACTTTAATATTTGAGCATATTTTTTTATTCTTAATTTTAATTTTTTCAAGAATCATTTCTGAACTTACTCCTTCTATTGGCAACTCTCTTGCAGGATAAATTTTTAACAGTATCACTTTATCAAGCATGTCAAGACTTTTGGCAAATTCAGCAGCAAAGTCTTTTGTCCTGGTAAATAAATGCGGCTGAAATATTCCGGTTATTTTTTTGTCAGGGTATAGCTCTTTAACAGATGAAATGCAAGCTTTTAATTCTTCAGGATGATGAGCATAATCGTCAATATAAATAATATCCGGATTTTGAATTTTTATGTCAAACCTTCTTTTAACACCTGAATATGTTTCCAATGCTTCTTTGATTTTTTCTTTTTTAATTCCCATTTCAATTCCAATCGCTGAAGCTGCGACTGCATTTTCAATATTATGCTTTCCCGGTATTTTAAAATTAATATTTTTAATATGTGAATTTTTAAAATTTAAATCAAAAATATATTTACTATCTTCAAACCTGATATTTGAAGAATAAAAATCTGCCTCACAAGTTGCTGAATAATATAAAATTTTTTCAGCTTTAACTGTTAAATCAATTTCTTTTTTTATTATTAATTTGCCATTTGATTTAATTTGTTCAGTAAACAACTTAAAAGATTCATTCAGATATTTCTTTGAGCCGTAAATATCAAGGTGGTCCGCATCAATTGAAGAAATTACTTCAATATCAGGATGTAATGTTAAAAATGAACGGTCGTATTCATCTGCTTCAACAATAAAAACCTCAGTGTTTTCCGAAGTAATAAAATTCGAATTATAATTTTTGCAGATGCCACCGATCAAGGCAGTTACATTATTATCCGCAAATTTTAACATATGAGCAATTATTGATGAAATTGTTGTTTTACCATGTGTTCCGGCTACAGCAATAGTAAATTTATCTTGAGTAATTTTCCCCAGAACTTCCGCCCTTTTTTTTAATTCAAAATTATTATTTACAAAATACTGATATTCTTTATTAGATTCAGGTATGGCAGGGGTGTAAACTACCAGATCAATATTTCGGGGAATCAAATCAATATTATCTTCAAAATGGATTTTTATTCCCTCATCAATCAATTCATTTGTCAAAGGAGTTTGTGATCTATCATAGCCGCTTACAATAACACCCTTACTCCGGAAATAACGTGCCAGTGCACTCATACCAATGCCTCCGATGCCAAGAAAATGAATCCTATGTAATTTATTTAAATCCATTAAACCGATAAATCAATAATTTCATCTGCAATAATTTCAGCCGAATTTTTCACTTCAAACCTGCCTATATTTTCTATAAACTGCAATTGTTTATCCTCATTATTTATCAAATCAATTGTTTTTTTTATTAGCTTTTCGTTTGCATCATTGTCTTTTACCAATATTGCAGCATTCTTATTAACCAAAGCCATTGCATTTTTTGTTTGATGATCCTCGGCAGCTGTCGGTAAAGGAACTAATACAGAGGGTTTTTTTACTGCACATAATTCGGCTATTGCAATTGCTCCTGCACGTGATATAACCACATCCGCAATAGCATAAGCATAATCCATTCTTGAAATAAATTCTACTACTCTGATATTTTTTTCATAGCTGCTATCTGTAGTTATTATTTCATTGGCTGTTGAAAAATAATATTTACCTGTCTGCCATATCAACAGTATATTATTTTTAATGATCAAATCCAGGTTTTTATGAATTGCTTCGTTGATAGATTTTGCTCCCTGGCTTCCACCAACAACAAGCAATACTTTATTGGCAGGTAAAAGGTTGAAATATTCAAATGCCTTATCTTTTTTCCCTTTCAAATCAATCACTTCCTGCCTGACAGGATTTCCTGTTAAAATAATTTTTTCTGACGGAAAATATTTGTCCATACCATCATAAGCAACACATATTTTGCTAACCGATTTTGCCAGAAGACGGTTTGTTATTCCAGGAAATGAATTTTGCTCCTGAATTAAAGTGGGTACTCCTTTTCCTGTTGCAACTTTTAAAGTCGGACCACTTGCATATCCGCCAACACCAATAACAACATCGGGATTAAATTTTTTGATAATTTTTTTCGCATTCATTAAACTTGCAATCACTTTGAACGGAAACGACAGATTTTTAGCAGAAAAGTTTCTTTGAAAGCCGCTGATCCAAAGTCCTTCTATTTGGTACCCTGCAGCCGGAACTTTTTCCATCTCCATTCTTCCTTTAGCACCTATAAATAATATTTCACAATCTTCAACCTTTTTTTTTAGAGCATTTGCAATAGCAATAGCCGGGAAGATATGTCCACCGGTTCCTCCCCCACTTATAATAACTTTTATTTTTTTATGCTGACGCATATCTTGTTTCTTTAATAATATCTTCGCTTTTCCCAATTTCTTTGCTAACACTTAATATTATTCCAATTGCCAAACTTGTAAACCATATTGATGTTCCGCCCATACTTATCAGTGGTAATGTCTGACCTGTTACCGGTAACAGATTTACTGCAACTCCCATATTGATCATAGCCTGAAAAACAAGACTAAAACTAACCCCGATAGTTAAAAATGCTCCGAATTTTCGTGGTATTTTGGTTACAATTTTTACTGCCCTGAAAAATAAAATCAAATACAATAAAACTATAAATGCTCCTCCTGCTAGTCCGTATTCCTCAAGAATAATTGCAAATATGAAATCAGAGTATGGATGTGGTAAAAAATTACGTTGAGTGCTGTTACCCGGTCCCTTACCAAAAAGTTTTCCTGATGCGATAGCTATTTTTGATTGTTCAACCTGATATACTTTATCTCTGTCTTGTATTTTATCACCACTAAAAAATGTATTTAACCTGCTACTCCATGTATTTGAACGTGGTAAAATATCAGGATAAACCCTTGTAAGAATTATCATAATTAATATTGCTACAACTCCTATTCCTATTAAAGAAAATATATATTTTAAATTTACTCTTCCAATAAACATTAAAACCAAACTTGTTGTAAACAGAAGGGCAGCAGTAGAAAAATTTGCCGGTAATATTAATCCGCAAACAATTAAAATAGGTAACATTATCGGAATAAAAGCTGATTTAAAATCTTTGATTTGATCCTGTTTTTTTGATAGTAAGCGAGCTAAATACATTATTAAAGTAAGCTTTGCAAAGTCGGATGTTTGAAAAGTAAGATTAAAAGGCAATTGAAGTTCACGCCTGGCTTCATTAAGATTCAAACCAATAATAAGAGTTAATATAAGTAAAGGAACTGCTATGTATAATGCGAACTGAAAAATTCGTGAATAATATACATATTTTATTAAATGGGCAAGATATATTAATACAAAACCAAAAAGCAAGATCAACAAATGCTTAATCATATAATATTCTGTATTACCCGATTGATATTTATATGCCAAAGTTCCTGTTGAACTATAAACAGCCAAAATTGAAAAAATTGACAGTATAATCACTACTGCCCAGATTACTTTATCACCTTTAATATTTTTTAACAAAGATGTCATTTTATTATTATTTTACAATTCATTAACAGCTTTTTTGAATTTCTTTCCACGATCTTCATAATTATTGAATAAATCAAAACTGGCACAGGCAGGAGATAAAAGCACTATTTCGTTTTTTTCAGATAAATTAAACGCTGTTTTAACTGCATTACTTGCTGATATTGTTTCAACAATTGTTTTAACGTCATCAGCAAAAGCATTGTAAATTTTTTTATTCTCCACACCAAGACAAACAATTGCTTTAACTTTTTTTCTTACCATACTTCTTAAAATATTGTAATCATTACCTTTATCAATTCCTCCGGCAATCCAAATTACAGGCCTATCCATACTTTCAAGAGCATACCACGTTGAATTAATGTTAGTTGCCTTTGAATCGTTAATAAACTCAACACCATGAATAGTTGCCACATATTCAAGGCGGTGCTCCACATTCTGAAAATCCGACAAGCATTGTTTTATTGTGTTTTTTCTGATATCAAAAAGCCTTGCAGAAATACCGGCAGCCATAGAGTTATAAGTATTATGTTTCCCCTGTAATGCTAATTCTTCTAATGTCATAATAAATCTTGTTGATTTGATATTAATAATTATGTTATTTTCTGATAAACATGCTCCTTCGTTTGATATATTCATTTGTATAGTAAAAGGATAAGTTTTTGATAAAATTTTTCTTTTGCTTATTTCATCAATTATTACATTATCATCCATACAGTAAATAAATACATCATCGCTGGTTTGATTTTGAATAATCCTGAATTTTGAATCTGTATAATTCTGAAAATTGAAATTATATCTGTCTAAATGGTCGGGTGTTATGTTCAAAATAACAGCAATATCAGCCTTAAAATCATACATGCCGTCTAATTGAAAACTACTTATCTCAAGCACATAATAGTCGTAATTTTTAGTTGCCACCTGCATTGCAAAACTTTGTCCAACATTTCCAGCTAATCCTACATTTAAACCTGCATTTTTAAAAATATAATGAATGAGCAATGTAGTAGTGGTTTTCCCGTTGCTTCCGGTTATGCATACCTTTTTCGCATTAGTATATCTGCCTGCAAATTCAATTTCGGATATTATTTTTATTCCTTTTTGCACAAGCGATTTTATTACTGGCACATTATCGGGGATTCCGGGACTTTTAATAACCTCTTCAGCCTGTAAAATCAATTTTTCAGAATGCTTTCCCTCTTCAAATTCAATATCATATTGTGAAAGAACGTTCTTATATTTTTTTTCAATTTTTCCTTTATCAGAAACAAAAACATCAAAGCCTTTAACTTTAGCCAGAACTGCTGCCCCAACGCCACTTTCTCCGGCTCCAAGAATAACTATCTTGTTTTTGATCATTCAATTTTTTGTATATTAATTCTTTATCTTAGTTTTAATGTTATTATCGTCAGTATTGCAAGCATTATCCCAACAATAAAAAACCGTTGAACAATTTTAGGTTCAGGGTAACCTAATATTTGAAAATGATGATGCAATGGCGACATTTTAAAAATTCTTTTTCCGGTGCCATATTTTCGTTTTGTGTGCTTGAAATATCCAACCTGTAGTATTACCGAAAAACTCTCTGCCAAAAATATCCCACATAAAATCGGAATTAATAATTCTTTACGGATTAATATTGCAAAAACGGCAATAATACCTCCAATTGCCAAACTACCGGTATCACCCATAAAAACCTGTGCGGGATAAGAATTGTACCATAAAAATCCGATACAGGCACCAACAAACGCACTAACATAAATTGTGAGCTCGCCCGTATTTGGTATGTACATTATGTTTAAATAATTTGCAAAGATGATGTTACCCGAAACCCAGGCAAGTATTCCCAGAGTTGCCCCTATTATTGCTGAAGTCCCTGTTGCAAGACCATCCATTCCATCTGTCAGGTTAGCTCCATTGGAAACTGCAGCTATTATTAAAATTACTATTGGAATAAATATCAGGAATGCCCATTTTTGATAGCCATCACCCAACCACGACAATAATATTGCATAATCAAGTTCATTGTTTTTTACAAATGGAATGGTTGTTTTAGTTGATTTAACCGATTCTTTTGCAAAATAATTTGCTGTTTCATTTGAGCTGATAATATTTTCGGTAATATTCTGAGTAACAATTTCATTTTCAGGACTTTCTTCACGGATTACCACTGTATTACTAAAATACATTGTTATACCTATAACCAATCCGAGAATAACCTGCCCTGCTATTTTAAATTTCCCTGCAAGTCCTTTTTTATTTTTTTTAAATACTTTTATATAATCATCGGTAAATCCTATCAATCCAAGCCATACTGTTGTAAAAAGCATTAAAAGGATATAAACATTATCTAATTTTGCAAATAATAAAGTTGGGATTAAAATTGCAGCTAAAATTATAAGTCCGCCCATGGTTGGAGTTCCTTGTTTTTCCATCTGTCCTTCCAGTCCAAGATCCCTTACAGTTTCACTTACCTGCTTTTTGTTCAGGTATTTAATCCATCTTTTACCGAAAAGCAAGGAAATAATTAATGATGTAATTACTGCAAGCGCTGCACGGAATGAAATAAACTGAAACACCTGTGCTCCGGGAAAATGAAATGCATCTTCTAAATATTGAAATATATAATAAAACATCTATAAATATTTTTTTAAGATTTCTTTATCATTAAATGGATATTTTACTCCTTTGATTTCCTGATATTTTTCATGACCTTTTCCAGCTACCAGAATAATATCTTTCTCCCTTGCCAAAACACACGCTGTTTTTAT
>CAZREZ010000053.1:0-12144 GCA_964599115.1 uncultured Bacteroidales bacterium | reverse complement strand
TACCGATTCTTGATGATTTTTTATTTGAATTAAAAGATAAAACATTACAAATAACAGCATCGGATTTGGAAACTACTATGACTGTTAAGGTTCCTCTTACTATGTCGGAAGAACCAGGAATAATTACCATTCCTGCGAAAATATTATTAGATACGCTAAAAACATTTACTGATATCCCGGTTACTTTTACAATTAATGTTGAAAACATGGGCGTTGAAATTTCTGCAGGTGAAGGAAAATATAAACTATCTGGTCATAAGAGTGATGAGTATCCTCAAACACCGTTACTTGAAGACACAACTTCATTATCAATAAATTCATCAATTCTTGTGAATGCATTTAATAAAACCATTTTTGCAACAGGAAATGATGAATTACGTCCGGTGATGTCAGGTGTTTTTTGTGAATTAACTCCTGATGATATTACTTTTGTTGCTACCGATGCTCATAAATTAGTTCGCTACAGAAGAACAGACGCTAAATCAGAAAACTCAGTTTCATTTATTTTACCAAAAAAACCATTAAATCAATTAAAAAATATCCTTTTGGGTGATGATTTTCCTGTTAAGATTGAATATGACCAAACCAATGCTTTATTTGAATTTGAGAATGTAACTTTAATATGCAGATTAATTGACGGGAAATATCCGAATTACGAAGCTGTTATCCCTGCTGAAAATCCAAATGTTTTAATTACTAACAGAAGTATATTGCTAAACACAATCAAGCGTATAGCAATTTTTGCCAATCAATCAACACATCAGGTTAGGTTTAAGGTTTCCGGTCAGGAGTTAATTCTTTCTGCTGAAGACATTGACTTTTCAAATGAAGCTACAGAACGGCTAAGCTGTAATTATGAAGGTGAGGATATGGAAATTGGATTTAATTCAAGATTTTTTCAGGAAATGCTGAACAATATTGATAATGAAGATGTCCGTATTGAGATGTCGGCTCCAAACAGGGCAGGACTGATCTTACCGGTTGATAATGAAAATAAAGATGAAGATATTTTAATGTTGGTAATGCCGGTAATGCTTAACCAATAAAAAAAGCTCCCCTGTTTATACAGGAGAGCTTTCCAATGAATTAAAAAAAAGTTCTACTCAATTTTTTTTACATTAATAGCTTTTTTGCCTCTGTTATCTTCTATGATATCAAATGATACTTTGTCATCTTCAGTGATTTTATCTATTAATCCTGATGAATGGACAAAAATATCCTGTTGGGTTTCATCATCAATAATGAACCCAAAACCTTTTTTTTCATTGTAAAATTTTACGACTCCGGTTGACATAATAATAATTGATTAATTAGTTAATAATGTGCAAAGATACATTTATTTTATGAAAATGCAAGTTTTTAAAAATATATTTTAAAAAATTACAAATTACAAGCGCCAAATTTCAAATAATTTATCCCGAAAGTTTTTGGGATTCGAAAATTCAATGACCAAAACAGCTTCATAGTTGTTTTGAACATTTGAACATTGATATTTGGAATTTATTTGTCATTTGTTTTTTGTTATTTGGTGCTTTATTATAAAATTTGTTTGACTTTATGGACTGACACTACTTAGTCTTTGCACGAGCGTAACGAAGAAATTGACGTTTTCTGGCAAGCACTAATTAATAAATTACTTATACGGACATTGCTTAACTATACTTTCTTTAATATTTTTTGCGCCATAAGCTTCATCAAAATAATCAGAGAATTGTTGAGCAAGCTTTAATGCTGTTTTTTCATAAGCGCCTTTATCTTTCCATGTATTTTTTGGAAATAAAATCTCAGATGGAACGCCCGGGCATGTTTTAGGAACGTTTAAATGAAATAGTTTGTTTTCTTCATATTCAACGTTTTCAAGTTCTCCTGATAATGCAGCATCAACCATTGAGCGAGTCAGGTTAATATCAATTCGTTTGCCGGTTCCATAAGCACCACCGCTCCATCCTGTATTAATTAAAAATACTTTTGTATTGAATTTTTCCATTTTTTCACCCAGCATGTCTGCGTATACATCAGGATTGCAGGGCATAAACGGTTGCCCGAAAAATCTTGAGAAAGTTGCCTGTGGTTCGGTTACACCGGTTTCCGTGCCTGCAAGTTTACTGGTATATCCTATTAAAAACCAAAGCATAGCCTGGTCGGTATTTAGTTTTGAAACAGGTGGTAAAACACCATAAGCATCGGCTGTTAGAAATAAAATGGTTTTAGGATTACCTGAAGTGGAAGAAACTTTTATGTTTCTTAAATAACGTAATGGATACGAAGCTCTTGAGTTTGGAGTAAACCTGTCATCAAAATAATCTACTTTGCGGTCAGGATAGATCATTGCATTTTCAATAATGGCTCCCTGAAGCAGATAATTATCTTTATGCATAACAGCATCATATATATCCTTTTCTTTAACAGGATCAATATTTATCATTTTTGCGTAGCAGCCATTTTCAAAGTTAGCAATTCCGTCTTCGCTCCAGCCGTGTTCGTCATCTCCTAATAATGCTCTTGTGGGATTGGCTGATAATGATGTTTTACCTGTTCCTGATAATCCTAAAAGTAAAGCTGAATCGCCATTCTTTCCTTCATTTGCTGAGCAATGTAATGGTAAGATGTTCTCAAATGGCAAATAGTAATTCATTACGGTAAACATTAATTTTTTTAAGCTTCCCATGTATGCCGAGCCAACAATAACTCCAATTCGCCTGTCAAAATCCATAGCAACTATCATATTTGATGTTTTACCGTTTGGTAATTTTCTTAACCTGCCTTCATATTTTGAAGCATCAAGCTTATCATACGGGAGCGATAACAGATCAAACCCATTATTATAGAAAACACTTTTTTCAATATTTTCAGGTATTGGTCTGAACATGTTATCAGTAAAAAGTGATGATAAAGCATGGTCGGTAACTACTTTAACAGGTAAAGCATATTTCACATCTGCACCGATCACCCTGTCAGTAACATATACTTTTTCTTTATCTACCAGGAAATCAAGTGCATCATCAAATACCATATTAAATGTTTCTTCGTCAATTGGAATATTGTTTGGCGAACTCCAGTCAATGGTATCCTCACTTTCACTTCTTCTGACAATTACAGTATCTTTTGGGCTTCTGCCGGTAGATTCAACAGGTGTCCATGTTGCCAATGCACCACACTCGGCAATTAATGCTTCTTTATTGTCAACAACTTCCTGAATAAATTCTTTTCTTTCACTATTATCATAGATATTTCTATGATCATTAACTGCTTCAGCTAATTTGACTTTTAAGTTCATTTTTTATTTTAAGGATTTTTTTAAATTAAGAATAATATTATAATTTATTTTGCTTAATTACGGCTTGTGCAGCAGCTAATCTTGCAATAGGTATTCTAAAAGGTGAGCAGCTGACATAATTGAATCCTAAAGAGTTACAGAACTCAACAGAAGAAGGTTCACCACCATGTTCGCCACAAATTCCTATCTTTAGATTTTTACGTGTTTGTCTGCCTTTTTCTACAGCAATCTTCATTAATTGACCAACTCCATCCTGATCAAGGATTTCAAACGGATCGTGTTTCAAAATACCTTTTTTAATATATGTTGGTAAGAATTTGCCAACATCGTCACGTGAGTAACCGAAAGTCATTTGAGTTAAATCGTTTGTGCCAAATGAGAAAAATTCGGCAGATTTGGCAATTTCATCAGCTAATAGAGCTGCTCTTGGTATTTCAATCATTGTACCTACTAAATAATCAATCCTGTCATTTTTTTCTTTAAAAACTTTTTCAGCAATTGCACGAACAATGTCTTCCTGCATTTTCAGTTCTTGATAAGTTCCGATAAGAGGAACCATAATTTCGGGTATAGCATTAATACCTTTGGATTTTAAATTTAGTGCAGCTTCAATAATAGCACGAGCCTGCATTTCGGTTATCTCAGGATATGTATTTCCTAAGCGGCAACCTCTGTGTCCTAACATTGGATTGAGTTCTGATAGTTCTTTTACTTTTAGTTTGATTTCTTCAACCGAAATACCCATTTCTTTTGCCATTTCTTTTTGGTTTTTTTCTTCGTGAGGTATAAACTCGTGTAAAGGCGGGTCAAGCAGGCGAATGGTTACCGGAAGATCATGCATAGCTTCAAAAATTCCTTCAAAATCTTTTCGTTGGATAGGCAATAATTTATCCAATGCTTTTCTTCTTTCTTTTTCATTATAAGCAAGTATCATTTCCCGCATAAGTATTATACGTTCACCTTCAAAGAACATGTGCTCGGTGCGGCAAAGACCAATGCCCTGAGCACCAAAATTTCTGGCAATCAATGATTCTCTGGGAGTATCGGCATTGGCTCTTATATTCATTCTTGAATATTTATCGGCAAGTTTCATCAGTTCATTAAAATCACTACTTAATTCGGGTTCAATGGTTCTTACCTTTCCTTCATATACTTCACCTGTAGAGCCGTTTAATGATATCCAGTCACCTTCGTTAAATATTTTATTATGAACAGTAAATATTCTTTTTTTATAATCAATATTTAAATCTCCTGCTCCGGAAATACAACATTTTCCCATACCTCGTGCAACAACAGCTGCATGAGATGTCATTCCGCCACGAGCAGTAAGTATTCCTTTTGCAATATCCATTCCTTTCAGGTCTTCCGGAGAAGTTTCAATACGAACAAGTATTACTTCTTTACCTTTGGCAGCCCATTCTTCAGCTTCGTCGGCAAAGAATACTATCTGTCCGCTTGAAGCACCTGGTGAAGCCGGTAAACCCTTGGTGATAACATTTGCTTTACTTATTGCTTCTTTATCAAATACAGGATGAAGCAGTTCATTAAGTTTGTTAGGTTCAACTCGTATAATTGCGTTTTTTTCATCAATTTCACCATCATTGAGCATATCTATTGCAATTTTCACCATTGCTGTTCCTGTGCGTTTACCATTACGTGTTTGAAGCAGCCAAAGTTTGGCATTCTGAAACGTAAACTCAATATCCTGCATATCTTTATAATGATCTTCAAGTTTTTGCTGGGTTTCATTTAATTCTTTATAAATTTCCGGCTTGGATTCTTCTAATGAGGGGTATTTGGTTGCTCTTACCTCTTCTGAATAATTTGATTGTTTAGCCCATCTTTTTGAACCTTCAAGAGTAATTTGCCGTGGGGTTCTGATACCTGCTACCACATCTTCGCCCTGAGCATTGATCAAATATTCGCCGTTGAACAAGTCTTCGCCTGTAGCAGCATCTCTTGTGAATGCAACTCCTGTTCCTGAATTATTGCCCATGTTTCCGAAAACCATTGCCTGAACATTAATAGCTGTTCCCCATTCGGATGGAATATTGTTTAATTTACGGTAAAATATGGCTCTTTCATTCATCCAACTGTCAAAAACAGCCATTATTGAACCCCAGAGTTGTTCCCACGGATCATCAGGAAATTCTTTGCCTGTTTCTTCTTTTACTGCACTTTTGAATAATCTTACTAATTCTTTAAGATCTTCGGTTGTAAGCTCGGTGTCGTCATCAATATCTTTCTTGTCTTTCATCTCGTCAATGATTTCTTCAAAAGGGTCAATATCTTGTTTTGAAGCGGGTTTCATTCCAAGTACCACACCACCGTACATTTGAATAAATCTCCGGTAGGAATCCCATGCAAAACGTTCATTACCGAATTTTCTGGCAATTCCTTCAACAGTATCATTATTTAGCCCAAGGTTTAAAACCGTATCCATCATTCCCGGCATAGAAGCTCTTGCTCCTGAACGAACAGAAAGCAAACATGGATTTTCTGTATCCCCGAATTTTGTACCCATAATTTTTTCAACGAAACGAACGCCTTCTTCAACTTCAGTCATAATTAATTCAATGGTTCTTTCTTTGCCTATTCTATAGTAATCAATACAAACTTCAGTAGTAATTGTAAATCCCGGAGGAACCGGTACACCAATAAGGTTCATTTCTGCAAGGTTTGCACCTTTCCCGCCTAAAAGATTTTTCATATCTGCTTTGCCGTCTGCTTTTCGGTTACCGAAAAGGTAAACATGTTTTTGTTTTGCCATTTAATTTTATTTATTATTTAGTGTGAGTAATTTTTATTTTATTGATTTTTAACCAGTTTAATTTTAAGCATGCAAAACTACAAAAATATATATCATGAAATTATCATTTGTTTAAAAATTTTGTATGTTTGCCTGCCATAATTCAGATAAACCCTGTAAAGAAGTATAACTGCATTGGTGTCAAAGGTTTAATGTGTTTTGTAATCAGAATAAAAATATTTCAAGAATGAATAATATTATTGGAATTCGCCACGAGGATAAATATGTTATGGAAAGGCGTATACCGCTTACTCCTAAACATGTTAAATATTTAATAAAAAATCAGAATCTGGAAGTTTTAGTTGAAAGCTCACCGAAAAGAATTTTTAAAGATGAAGAATTTGAGAAGGCAGGAGCAATAATTACAAATGATCTGAAAAGAGCTCCCGTGATTTTTGGTGTAAAAGAAATTCCAGAATCTTATTTTGAAAAGGGAAAAACATACATATTCTTTTCGCATGTAATTAAAGGACAGGAATATAATATGCCCATGCTCAAAAAAATGATGGAAAAAAAATGCAATCTCATTGACTATGAAAAAATAATGGATGAGCAGGGGAGGAGACTGATATTTTTCGGTAAATATGCAGGCTTGGCAGGAATGATCAATTCTTTATGGTCCTTAGGTTTGCGTTTAAAACATTTTGGATTTGAAACACCTTTTATTAAAATAAAACAATCACATCTTTATGATTCGCTGGAAGAAGCTAAGAATGATATTTCAAAAGTTGGTTTTGAAATTGCAGAGAAAGGCTTACCAAAAGAGTTAACTCCCTTAACGATAGGATTTACAGGTTATGGCAATGTTTCAATAGGTGCACAGGAAATTACAAATTTATTGCCTGTAAAAGAAATATCACCTTCCGAGTTGTTGGATTTGAAAAACAGGTCGGACCTTCCTGACAATGTTATTTATAAAATTATTTTTAAAGAGGAAGATTTGTCAGAGCCGTTAGATAACAATATGGAATTTGACCTGCAGGATTATTACGATCATCCGAAAAAATATAAAGACCAGTTTGAAAAATATATCAATCATATAACTGTTTTAATGAATTGTATGTATTGGGATGAGCGTTATCCGAGAATTATTACCAAAGATTTTCTTGAAAAAATATATAAAGAAGGTAATCCGAAATTGACGGTTATTGGTGATATTACATGCGACCCGGACGGATCAATAGAATGCACACATAAGGGCACGGAAATTGAAGATCCTGTTTTTGTTTATAATCCGTTTACAGGAAAACCAAATATGGGACATGAAGGTGAAGGCATTATGATAATGTCTGTTGATATTTTACCAAGCGAATTACCCCGTGAATCCTCAATTTATTTTGGAGACACTTTTGTTAAATATGTTAAAGCAATTGCAATAGCAGATTATAATGTATCTCTTGAACTTCTAAATCTGCCAAATCCGGTTAAAAAAGCACTTATTTTATATCAAGGCAAATTAACTCCTGATTATGAATATATTGCTGAGTATTTATAGTCCGTTTGAAATTTTTTATATAAGAATCAATTTAAATTATAAGCATTATGAAAAAAGTACTTATTCTTGGAGCGGGAATGGTTGTTAAACCAATGGTTACTTATTTATTAAGTAAAGGTTATCAGGTAACTATAGCTACCAGAACAAAATCAAAAGCTGATAAAATGATTGCAGGACATCCAAATGGGAAGTCGCTTGCATGGACAGTTGAAGACAAAGAAACGCTTGACAGACTTATTGCTGAACATGACATTTCAGTTAGCTTATTACCTTTTGCTCATCATCTGATAGTTGCAAAAATGTGTATCAAGCACAAAAAAAACATGGTAACAACTTCCTATGTTAAGCCCGATATGAAAGCCCTTGATCAGGAAGCAAAAAATGCCGGAGTGATTATTTTGAATGAAATTGGTGTTGACCCCGGAATTGACCACATGTCAGCAATGCGAATTATTGACCATATTCATGACAAAAATGGTGAAGTTGAGGAGTTTTATTCGTTTTGTGGAGCATTGGTTGCTCCTGAAGTAGAAAAAAATCCCTTCAATTATAAATTTTCCTGGGCACCAAAAGGAGTTGTAATGGCTGGAAATAATGATGGGAAATACCTTCTTCACGGAGAAGTGATTTATGTTCCAACAGAAGACCTTTTTAGAAATCCGATAAAAGTTGATTTTCCCGAAGTGGGAGAGTTGGAAGTATATCCTAACAGGGACTCAATGCCTTATATTGAACTTTATGGTATTCCTGAAACAAAAACCATGTTTCGGGGTACTTTCCGTTATGATAAATGGTGTGAAATAATGGATGCACTCAAATCCATTAACCTTCTTTCTTATAATAAAATGAATATGGAAGGCATGACTTATGCTGATTTTATGGCTAAAATGACAGGAGCTGAAAATTCAGATAATATTGCAAAAAAAGTTGCTGAAAAATTAGGTATTGGAGAAGATTCAAATCCTGTTATTGCTATGCAATGGCTTGGATTATTTTCAAACAACCCAATGAACCGCAAAGAAGATTCACCGTTTGAAGTTACATCCGATTTAATGATCTCAAAAATGATGATTGGTGAAAATGAAAGGGATATGCTGGTTATGCAACACACTTTTCTGGCAAAATATCCGGATGGTAAAAAAGAAGTAATTAAATCAAACATGCTTGATTTTGGTACTTTAAAAACCGATACATCAATTGCAAGTACAGTTGCATTGCCTGCTGCTTGCGCAGTGGAAATGATTTTGGAAGGAAAGATCAATATAACAGGAGTATATATTCCAGTGATCCCTGAAATTTACAACCCAATACTTAATCAACTTGAAACCATGAACATTAAAATGATTGAGAGATATGGGTTGCCTCTGATAGAGAATATTATGTGAACAGCCCGTAATATTCATGCCTAAATTTCAAAAATTCAATTCCAAAAATCCTTCAGATTTTTAAAATCTGGAGGATTTAAAAATAATTTTCAATTTGCAATAATTATTTTTGTATATTTGTATAAAATTAAAATAGGATGTAAGAAATAATCTTTATTGTTGAAGAAGCGCAGGAAGGCGGTTATACTGCAAGATCACTTGGTGATAATATTTTTACTCAAGCCGATACTTTATCTGAATTAAAAACAATGATTAAAGATGCTGTAATTTGCCATTTTGATAAAGACAACCACCCTAAAATCGTTAGATTACATTTTATTAAGGAAGAGACATTTGCAATTGCAGTATGAAATTAATACGTAATATATCTGCTGCGGAGCTTATCGAAAAACTTAAAGTATTCGGTTATAAACCTACCAGGCAAACTGGAAGTCATATCCCGTTTGACAACATACCGAAAAGGTACTCACAACATTACTATTCCTAATCATAAAATATTACGGATAGGTACCTTATCCTCTATATTAAATAGCATTGCCGAACATTTTAAAAAATCCAAAGAAGACTTAATTAATGAATTATTTTAAAAGTTAAAAATTAATTCATCAATTTCCTGTTTCCAATTTGACCGATTATACACCGCAGACTGCTTATTTAATACAAAAAATGAACATTTTTAATTGTGAGATAATAAATAATATGTGATTATAAATATGAAAGACAAAGAAAATTTTAAAAGCATTCTTCATGTAATATTACGTCCTGCTTTCGGAATTTGTTTATTTTTGTCACAATTTACCAGCAATCGCAGTACACTATTTACTGACAACTTTTACTTATTGTTTCTGGGAATATTATTTTTTACTGGTGGTATTTTACTTTTAATTACTGCTTCATTGAATTTGAGAAAAAGCGTTAATACTAAAGAAATTGTAATTAGTGGTCCGTTTAAATATATCAGGCATCCGATTTATACAAGTATATATATCCTTTCAATTGGATTAGGACTTATATTTTTCGCTTGGCTTTGGTTTATTATTATGATAGTTTTTATTCCATTTTGGTATATTGAATGCAGGGAAGAAGAAAAAGAAATGATAAAATTGTATGGTAAAAAATATATTGAATATCAAAGGAAGACAGGAATGTTTTTGCCAAGGATGAGATAATGATAAAAATGACCGAGTTTAGCCTGAAAAGCCCATAATCTCGCAAAGCCGCTAAGACGCAAAGGTGTAATGTACTACATTTTAATACTTTGCGACTTGGCGTCTTTGCGTAGAATTTGATATTTGTAGTTTTTAGACCAGACTCATGACCATTTTCATTATTCCAATGGCCGTAGGAAGTCAGTATGGACATTCAATTATTCCATATTTTTTGGTAAAAGAAATGATTAACAGTCCAAATATTTACTAATAAAATCAACTTGTATGCCATATTTAATCATAATATTAGTAATTGGTGTTGTGATATATTTTATCATGATTATGAATAAAAAAAGTGCCTCACCCGGAACAGACTCAAAGAGCAGTAATTCTTATGATGATGGAAATGTTAAGCGTACCCGGAAAAAATCCGGTTATGGCAAATGGGTAGGAGGGGGGCTTGGCTGGGCTTTTGGCGGACCAATTGGAGGAATACTTGGTTTTGTATTCGGTTCAATGTATGATGGAATGCAAAGCGGACAATATTCATACAGTCCTGGGCAAACTCAAACGCAACCTGCTGATTTCAGTGTTAGCCTGCTAATACTTGCTGCTGCCGTGATGAAAGCAGACGGTAAAGTTTTACGTTCAGAACTGGATTATGTTAAAAGTTTTTTTATTCAACAGTTTGGTGTTAGTATAGCTGCAAGAAATATTAAGTTGTTGCGTGAAATTTTGAAGCAGGAAATTAATGTTTATGACGTCAGTATGCAGATAAGGCAATACATGGAATATGCTTCCCGGCTTCAGCTTTTGCATTTTCTTTTTGGTGTTTCAATGGCTGACGGACAAATTCATGCACGTGAGCTTGATATCATTGACTTGATAGCAGGTTATCTTGGAATAAGCAGAAACGATTACCAGTCGGTAAAAGCAATGTTTGTTAAAAAAACTGATAGTGCCTATAAGATTCTAGAAGTATCACCCGATGCCACTGATGAAGAGGTGAAAAAAGCATATCATAAAATGGCAACAAAATACCATCCTGATAAAGTAGCACATCTTGGTGGGGAATTTAAAAAAGCAGCTAAGGAAAAATTCCAGAAATTAAATGGAGCTTACAGGGAAATTAAGAAACAAAGGGGGATGAAATAAAATCTGCCTACAATCCCTAACACACATAAACCGGAAGATAAAAGATAAAAGTAAAAAGATAAAAGTTGAATAAGGCTAAAGTAAAAAAGCTAAAGGCTTATTTCCCTTATTTCCACTATTCCCATTATTCCCCATATTTCCCTTATTTCCAATCCAACTTCTTTCTTATTGAATAATTTAATCATAAAATCTCCAGCTAATTCCAAATTTAAATGCTGCATCCTGCATAGGATAATGAGGTACCGTATAGTAATTATAACCTGAAAAACCAGCATTAAAATGTTGGTATTTAACAAAGAAAAGGACTCTTTTTATTTTAGCATTAAGAAATACATCTGCATAAAAACAGTTTCCTATTTTTTTCTCATTCTGAATATAAAAGCTCCGTAAAGCAGGCATATAAGCATTAGCATAATAATCTGTGAAGTAATATGCTTCAATTCCTAGTTGAATAATTGCTGCATTTTGAAATAAACTTTGTGTGAAATGGACAGTAACACTAGCTGTTAGTTCAGGGAGTCTTAAAACATTGGAATTGGAAACATTCTGATAAATAAATTTGTTATCAATTCCAAACTTCCCGATTTTAAAATCCTTGTAAATAAATGCACTGATAACATTAAACGATTTTTCACATTGGTTGGGTTTTGCAAGTGTATCCAAATACACAAAATTTTTAAGCTGATATAAATTGGCACCAAGTTTTAAAGTTTTATAGCTGTATTCAACTCCGGCAAGTATAAATTTTTGTTTCTTAAGATTATTATCCCATCTGAAATTATTTGCATCATAATGCTGATAATAATAGGATGGTATTTGATTTGAATATGTTGCTTTAAGTTTTAGTAAACCGAGATTTTTATTCTTGTTCCCGA
>CAZREZ010000052.1:0-12146 GCA_964599115.1 uncultured Bacteroidales bacterium | reverse complement strand
GCACGACCTTGCCAAGGTCGGGGTCGCGGGTCCGAATCCCGTCTTTCGCTCTAAGTCCCGATAAAAGGTCCTGTTTGGAAGAAGTCGGGATTTTTATTTGAAATGTTGCCCAGGTGGTGGAATTGGTAGACACGAAGGACTTAAAATCCTTTGGCCATTGCGGCCGTGCGGGTTCAAGTCCCGCTCTGGGTACAAAGAAAAATCTCCGGTAGTATTTTTTATCGGAGATTTTTTATTTAAAACTTTTAAAAGCTAATAAAATGTTTAAGAGATTTTATTGAAGTAAGCTTTACAAATTTCTTAGAAATTTAATAATAAATTTATTTACTAAGAATAATTTTCTTTACTTCTTTATGTTTTCCAGTACGCAGGATGTAAAAGTAAATTCCGTTATTAACTTCAGAGCCGTTATTATTTTTACCGTTCCATATAAAATCGTAAACACCTGAACTTAAGCTTGTGTTAATTATGGTTTTTATTTCCTCGCCCAAAAGATTGTAAATTTTAAGGCAAGTTTTTGCCGGTTCAGGCAAATTTATCATAATGTTGAAATCCTTATTGGAAGGGTTTGGATATACATAACTTAAATCGGGATAGTTTTCTTCAAGCCTGTTATTTTCAATACTTGTGCCAATATCAGGTTTGTCAAGTTTAATATCGGTGTAAATTCTGTATTCGCCGGCTTGCAAGATTATGGGCTCATTCAAATTAGATACTGTTATTGAATCGCCTGTAAAATATTCGTACCATTTTCCAGGATGTAGAAAATCTGGATTAATTTCATCTTCAACCACATCAAAATTACCGATTATTCTAACCGACATACTGGCGTGATTAATATTTATCCTTTTCATTGCTCCATTAAGAGATAAAGTGTAATCATCGCTTTCAAAAGCATCGTAATTCTTTTTCAGTTTAATCAGGGATGAGTAAAAATCGTATAAATATTTTCTGCGACAATCGTTATAATAATCCCATCTAACAGGTTTTGGCCCCAATCTTCCATTAAAATCTATTGAGTAATCATAGCCCATTTCACCGAACTGCCATATCATTTTGGGTCCCGGAATTGTAAAAAAGAATGCAGCAACCAACCGGATACGGTCAATTGCTATAGTAGTATCTTTTATGTTATAATTTGCATAGGAATTTCCCCAGTTAAAATTCTTGAACATTATTCTTTCTTCATCATGACTTTCCATATAGCCGACAACATTAGGCTGGTTCCAGTTTCGTTTCTGATAACTTATCCATGAAAAGTCGGATTTTCCGTTATCATTCCAGGCCATGCTTGCTTCGCCGTAATTATAATGCATGTTTCCCCAAAGTAAAATCCCGTAATCCGCCAGTTCTTTTTCTTCGGAATTTTCAGCAAGATGCTCAAATATCACATAAGCATCCGGGTTAACATTCCAAATTTCATCAGTCATACGTTTCAGCAAAGCAATCCTGTCAGCATCATAAAGGCTACCCCATGGGTCATTTGGTCCTTTGATATTATTCCCGATACCTTTTGTAAAATCAAACCTGAAACCGTCTACCTTATATTCACTCATCCAGTAATGATTAATGCTGTCAACCAACTGCTGGGTTTCAAGGCTTTCATGGTTAAAGTCATTTCCCCACTGAGCATCGGGATTGGTAAAATTTGAGTGGATGTTGTACCAAGGATTTTCTTCTGTTGGGTTATCTCCGTCAAAATACATTTGAACAAAAGGCGATTGGTCATACGAATGATTCAATACCAAATCAATTAAAACTGCAATTCCTTTGCTATGACAAATATCAATAAAATGTTTCAGGTCGTTCTTCGGACCGTAATATTTATCCGGTGCAAAATAAAATGAAGGATTATATCCCCAACTTATGTTTCCTTCAAATTCATTAACAGGCATTAATTCTATTGCATTAACGCCTAATCGTTCCAGATAGCCTAATGTGTCAATTAAAGATTGATATGTATGTTCTGTTGTAAAATCGCGGATAAGCATTTCATAAATAACCAAATCGGTAATTTCAGGAGGTTCGAAACTTTGTGTTTCCCATTCATAAGCTTGCTGAGCTGTTTGGAAAACTGTTGCTACACCGGTTGTTTTACCATAAGGGTATTCAATTAAACCGGGGTAAGTATTGTTTGTGATATATTGATCATTCCATGGATCGCTTGTTTTATCTGCATAAGGGTCGCCGATTTTTATTTCACCATCAATAAAATATTGAAAGATATATTCTTTTTCGGGAATCAAATCATTAATTTGTAACCAGAACCTGTTGCTGTCGGGTGTCATTAACATATAATTATTTGAATCAACTCCCCAGTTACTGAAATCACCGATTGCAAATACAAATTCTTTATAAGGTGCAAAAAGTGAAAGAATTACGGTATTTTCATCAATATAATTAATCCCGTCGCGGATACCTTCGGGTAAAAATTGAATAGCAACTGGGTTTCTTACATAATAATAGAATGAATCAGCTACAAAACCCGTATCATTTTTTGCAATTACCTTAACCCAAAATTCACCATACAATTCTGCAAAAAGTGTATCAGTTATATTATTACCTGCTATTTCGTTTATAAGAACATCATCAACAAAAAGGGAAATTGTATCGGCTCCAATAGAATTTGCCTCAATAGCAATTGTGTCGTTAAGTTTAACTATCAGAGCTGATTGATCGGGAATAGAAAAACTTACATTCAATCCTGCTTCATAAACATCAACAAAAAGGTCTACAGTTTGGCTTGCTGCATCTTCACTACGAAAAACAAAAGCCATTTCCTGTATAACATCCATGGGATTAACACTATAAAAGGTACGTATTTCAGGTGTTATAATCAGTTCGTAAAGGTTGTTGCCCAGGCTGGTAAGCTCCGGCTGGTTTTCGTTGTTGCCCCAATCGCCGATAACGTGTGCCCAGTTTGAGCTGCCTTCAACAATTACGCCTGTGTGTGTGTAAACTGTGCCATTGTAATTTTCCAGATCAGTACCGGTAGCATTAAATGTAAGAACAACCTCATCATTGTCAGTGGGGAAAATAGGATCCGTAGTTACCAGTTGCCCGAATGCAGAAAAACCTGGAAAAATCAGGATTATAAGTTGTAGTTTTAAATTTTTAAGTATCATAAGGCCCTGTGTAAGATAAAAGACAAAAGTAATAAGATAAAAGTAATTTTTAAATGAATTGCTGAATATTTACTTCGTTTTTATAATTGACATTTAACATGACAATAGTTGCACTTGCAAAATTAATACCATTTTGACAAAAAAAGCCCGTCAATTTCAGACGAGCTTTTTTCCTTAGCCTTTTGTAAATTTATAAAAGCAATGTAATTATTTCTTAATGATCTTAAATGTTTTGGAATTATTATCATTTCCGTATACTACAATGAAATAAATTCCCTTGTTAAGATCGGCTGTATTGATATTTAAATTTTCGGAATTAATATTTTCTAAGTTTATGACACTTTGTCCGATTAAATTATAAATATTAATTTTTGTTACATCCTTTAAATTTTCAAAATATAAAGTATTATTAACCGGATTTGGATATATACTAATTGCTTCAAATCCCGGTTCTTCAATACCGGCGTACCAAATAAGTCCCGTTTTTACACTAACAGGATTACCAACTGATGGATCACCTGTAGCTGCTACCGGTGTTACTTCAAAGAATACATACATAGCATGGTCTTCTGCAGTAAGAGTATATGCCTGAGTCGTAGCACCTTCAATAACTGTACTATCCGAACCGTTTTCGTTTGGTGAACGGAACCACCTGTATATTGAAGCACCTTCAGCATCACCGTTAGGATCAAAGTATGTATATTCGCCTGTGATTTCTTCATCAATCAATTGTGTGCCGCCAATACTTAGATCATAAGCATAAGGTGCGTAAGGAGTATCAATAATATTGTAAACACATTCGTATAAATTAACAACACCTCCTGTAGTATCCTGAACTGTCCACTGCCTGTTAGGGCCACCACTTGGAAATTCTGAATTACCCCAGTCGCCGTTAATACGGAATTTGAATTCAAGAGCAGGCCATGCTGTGTCAATCAACATATCAATTGTATAAACACCTTCAGGCGTCCAGTCTCTGTCATATAATGCATCATAAGCTCCCCAGCCATTCATACTTCCGGCAATGTCTAAATAATCTGTTACAGGGTCAAAACGACCTTCTGTAATTTCGGTGTTCATATCCACATTAAAAGTAGCAGGATATGTTCCAGGATTGTAATTGTCGTATATAAGTGTTATTGTTTTTGATTCACTTGGTCCCCATATCCATCTGTTTGGTCCACCATCAGGAAATTCAGAAGTTGCCCAATCACCGTTGATTCTGAATTTGTATTCATAAATAACGCCTGCATCAAGAGCATAGCTAACTGAATAAAGACAATCATCAATCTCTTCCATAGCACCTGAACCGCCCCAGTCGTTCATTGAACCGGCAAGGTCAACAAAATCAACTAAAGGATCAAAAGTGCCCAAATCTCTTTGATATGACATATTAACAATGAATGTTAATTGAGTTATGGCTTCATTGTTCCACCATGCTTCAACGGTTGTTGTACCGCCAACAGCAGTAATTTCTCTAAGAACATCTTCGTAAGTATCAGCGTTGATGCGAAATTTATAATTGTAGGTTTCATCCAGTGTTAATCCTTCTTCAACTGTTGCTTCATAAATATTGTCTAGATCAGGATCTGCAAGCACTGTAGCACCAAAGTCTTCAATGTCAACATAAACATCATCTTCAAGAGGGTCAAAAATTCCATCATTGATGGCTTTGTTCATATTCAGCTTAAATGCAAAAACAGGGTCTGTTGAAGTATAAGCAAGCGGAATGAAAAAATCCAAACAGTCCGGGGGACTATTAGGGTCAAAATCACGTCCGTCCTGGTCCCAGTTTGTGCCATTATTAAATACACCACAAATTTGAGTTACAACGGTTCCTGCTTCTATGCCATAAAAATCTGAAGGCGTGTAAGTGATTGAGAATTTATCGTCACCGTAAGGTTCAAGTGTTGTTGCCTGTCCATTTACACCTGTGCCGTTAAAATCAACCACAAAGTTCCATGTAGAGCCATCAATTAAAGTAACACCTGAATGAATTGCAATTGAAGGCAAACCTGCTAAACTACCGTTTTCAAAGCATGCTTCTGCAGGATCAAATATCAGGGTTAACTCATCAAATGCCGTTGCATTTTCGGGTATAACCTGAATTGCTGCAGGCATCTGTGCAAAAAGTATTGTAGTCATTAAAAATAATGCTATAACAACACTTAATTTTTTAATTTTTTTAATTGTAAAATTTTTCATAAGTTGTTGGTTTTAGTGAATACTTAAATTTTTATACAAAGATAATAAGTAATTTGTAAAAATAAAATAAAAATATATATCTTTGTTAAATAAATGCAAATTTTTTTACTTCTCCCATTATCCAATTACAGGAGATTGGCTATGCAAATATGTATGGGCAGGGGTTTAAGGCGCTAAATCCCGATAGCTATCGGGACAAATAATAAATAAATTATTAACCAAATCTTTTTATCATGAAAAAATATTTATTGTTTTTAACAATTCTGATTTTTGTGGGCTTGAATACTTATTCGCAAGTATTCGTGGGTCCAAAAATTGGCTTTAGTAAATCAAAATGGCTGAAAGAATACACCGATTTTGAAGGAAAGGCATATAATGGTTACAATTTGGGTTTGGGTTTTGGTGTGGAAGTAAAAGATAAATTATTGCCTTTTTACCCAAAACGAAATCCAATTGCCCTTGAAGTTGATTTACTGTATGAATCAAGAGGTATGAAATATAGTCATATTTCAGGCAATTATGATTTTGAAATTAAAACAAATTATGCAGTAATGCCTGTAATGGTCAAATTATCGTTTGAAACAATAAATGACCTTTTTATCAATCTGGACTTTGGTAGTTATACTGCATTCTGGACAACAGGAGAGTGGACGTTTGGAGATAGTGTAAACGCATATAATCCTCTTCCGTTTCACTGGACCACTGAAGATAAAATTGATTTTGACAATCGTTTCCAAAACCGATGGGAATGGGGTTTGTTGTTAGGAGGAGAACTGGAATACAATTTGGGATCATTCAGCGTTTTGGCTTCAGTAAGAAAAAACTGGGCATTAACAAGTGCATTTAACGAAGATGATGATATCAGGAACAGAGTTCTTGAGATTTCTTTAGGTGTTATGTTTCATCTTTAATTATAAAACTTAATCATGTATATTAACTAAAAAAATATTTATTATGATAAAACTTATACGCATTATTTTAATAACATTGTTCATAGGTCTGATGGTTTCGGCTACTTTTGGACAAACTGGCGTTATTGTTGGTAAAGTAACGGCTAAAGACACAAATGAAAGTTTGCCGGGTGCAAATATAGTAATTGAAGGAACTACAATAGGTGTATCATCTGATATTAACGGTAAATACGAACTTGAAAATGTACCGGTCGGCGAACATACACTCACAGTAAGTTTTCTCGGATTCAAAACTGTTTCTGAAAAAGTTACAATTAAAGCTGGAGAAATAATAACTGTAAATTTTGTTTTAGGAGAGGATTTGATGCTCCTGGACGATTTGGTTGTAATCGGCTATGGAACTAAAAGGAAAAAAGATATTACGAGTTCAATTTCAAAAATTGCTGTTGCAGAAATTGAGGAAGTTCCGCTAACTAATATTGAAGTAGCATTACAAGGAAAAGCTGCAGGGGTGCAGGTTACACAGGATAATGGCATGGCAGGTTCACCTGTAACTATCAGGGTAAGGGGGACTGCTTCTGTTATGACAAGCAGCCAACCATTATATGTCGTTGATGGTGTACCGATAATTACAGGAAACTTAACCACAGAAAGTGGCTATTGTGATAAATCAAATGCTTTAAACCTTATTAATCCTAATGATATTGCTTCTATTGAGGTTTTAAAAGATGCTTCGGCAGCAGCGATATATGGGGCACGTGGTGCTAACGGTGTTATCCTGATAACTACTAAAAAAGGCAAACAAGGAAAAACAAAATATAATTTTTCTTATAACTCGGGAATTTCAAAAGTTACTAATATTCTGGATGTTTTAGACGGGACGGAATATCTCTGGGCAGCTAAACAAGCATGGTTTAATTCTGAAATGGGTACTGAAGAGGAATTTTATAAGAAATTAGCTTTTGGTATTTATAATAATGATTTATCTTACGAAGAAAATAAAAATATCATTGATAATACTGACACCGACTGGAGTAAAACAATGTTACGTACCGGTTTTCAACAATCGGCAAATCTTTCTGCCAGCGGAGGAACACAAAATACATTATATTATATAGGTGGCTCATATAATAAAACCAATGGCATTATTGTCGGCAATGATTTTCAACGCGTAAGCGGAAAAATAAATTTAGAGCATACTGCAAATAAACGATTGAAATTCGGAGCCAATTTAGGGGTAACAAACCGGCAATATGTAAATGTTCCTACCGGATGGGCAGGCGGTTTGGGTACAGCTCAAAGCCGCTCACTGCCGGTCATGCCTGTTTATAATGATGACGGAACATATTTCGCTCCTAAAAGCGGTACAAACGTTGTTGCTGATTACGAAGACAGAAAATATAAAGCATATACAACTTCAATACTTGGCAATCTTTATGCTAATTATCAAATTCTTTCTTCATTGACTTTCCGAACCGAATTTGGTATGAACAATATTTACCAGCTTGAAAGAAAATATGAAGGTACAATAACAAGAGAAGAAGCAAATGGAACTGACAGAAGACTTACGGTTACAAACTGGAACACAAACAATACTTTCAATTTTAATAAAACTTTTAAAGAAAAACATGATGTTACTGCTATGGCAGGAATGTCGTATCAAAGATACAAACAACAAGGTTTGGAATTATTTGGTGCAGGATTTCCCAACCCTGCATTAGAGAATCCTACAAATGTTCCGAATGACAGAAAAAGTACAAGCGGATGGGAAAATGAATATGCTTTCCTTTCCTTTTTCGGCAGAATGGGATATATATATAACAATAGATATATTGCAACACTTAGTATAAGAAATGACGGTTCATCAAGGTTTGGAACAGACAAAAAATGGGGATTATTCCCTGCAGCTTCCGTTGGGTGGATTATTACAGAAGAAAATTTCATGCAAAATATTCCTGTGATCACATTTTTGAAATTAAGAGGAAGTTATGGAAAAACCGGAAATTCAGAAATACCTGAATATCGCTATATTGGTGTATATTATATAACAGAATATAATGGCGAAGCAGGTATAGGTATAGGTAGAAAAGAAAATCCAAATCTTCACTGGGAAGAAACGGCACAGCTTGATATAGGAATTGATTTTGGCCTTCTGGACGGCAGAATCTCCGGAGGATTTGATTATTATAAAAGAGTGTCTACAGATGTTCTGTTAAACAGAAATATACCTGCAACCAGCGGTTTTACTTCTGTATGGGATAACATAGGTAAAATGGAAAATAAAGGTTTTGAAATTTTCTTAACCAGCCATAATTTTATTCGTGAATTTTCGTGGATTACTGCATTGAATATTTCAAGGAATCAAAATAAGATTATAAACCTTGAAGGACAAATACTTTCCGGAGGCGATGCAGGAGGAACTTATGGTAATAACTATGCTCAGGAAGGTCATCCCATAGGTGCATGGCGATTAGTTGAGTGGGCAGGAGTTGACCCTGAAACAGGGCAGGATTTATTTATTAATCAGGAAACAGGAGAAGCAACAACAGAATATGATTTTGAAAGAGATGCCATTGTTGCTGGAAATCCTTATCCGGAATTTTATGGTGGTATTAATAATACTCTTGCATACAAGGGATTTGACTTTTCATTTTACTTTACATTTTCTTATGGAAATGATATTTACAGGGATGATGGAAAATTCTTTGAAGGTGGAAATATCGGAAGTAACTGGAACCAAATGAATACAGTTCTTGACGCATGGCAAAAACCCGGTGATATAACCGACCAATCACAACTGCTCTGGAACAGTAGCGTTTCAACATATAATACAACCAAGTATTTAGATGATGGTTCATATCTGAGATTGAAGTCTCTTACTTTTGGTTATACATTCCCTGAAGAATTAACAAGGAAATTTAAATTTGACAGAATAAGGATTTATTTTGTCGCAACTAATATTTGGACTCTGACAAATTATATCGGATGGGACCCTGAAGTTAACCGTGATAACTCAGCAAATGTAACACAGGGAGTTACTTATCTTAGCCCGCCACAGGCAAAAACATATAATATTGGAATAAATCTTAATTTTTAATCTTTAAATACAGTATATTATGAAAAATTTAACGAAGATAATTTTAATTTTAAGTATAGCTATAGCTTTTATATTCAGTTCATGCGAAAAATCAATTGATTTTCAACCGACTACTGAAATTAACAGTGGTTTTGCCCTTACAACCACTTCGGGACTGGAAACAGCCGTTATAGGAGCTTATGACCGGCTACAATCAGGTTATTTATTTGGAGGACGTATGTGGACATCAGGTGATATGCTTGCATATAATGTAAAAAAATCAGGAGAATATGCACTGGTTTATGAGGAAATTCAAATGATGAATAAGGAAATGTCGCCTGATAACCTTATAACAGCTGTAATGTGGATTGATGGCTATTGGGCTATTAATATGGTAAACACTGTCATTGAGGCAATACCCGAAGTTAAAGATGAATATATTGAAGAGGCCAAAGGCAGAATTGAAGGCGAATGTATATTTATTCGTGCTTTGGTTAATTTTGAAATGATGAGATACTTTCAAAATCTTAAAACCGGTGAAGCTATCCCATTATTAACCTCACCGACAACAATAGATGATAAACCTTCAAGGGCATCTGTTGACGGAGTGTACAATCAGGTAATTGCCGATTTGCAAAGAGCAATTGAATTACTGCCCGTTAGCAATAATGACAGAGCTACAAAATGGGCAGCAAAAGCACTGCTGTCAAGAGTATATTTCTATCGTGGAAATTTCCAGGAAGCTGCTGATGCTGTTACTGAGGTTATTGAATCAAATCAATTTCAACTGGTAACAGATAGTGTTATAAGAAATTATCGTACAGAACTGTCAGAAGAAGTTATTTTTGCTATTATGAGTACAGTTGGTGATGCCAGTTGCGGAGCTCTTAACGGGTTTTTCAGAAAAGTAAGCTCAAGTGCTCCTAAATTTATTTTATCAGACAAATTGGTTAAGATCTTTTTGTTTACATCAGGTTATACCGATACAATTGCAGATAAAAGATATAATGAAATGGTTTTACCAATTGAAGGAAAAGCATTTACTACAAAATTTAATGACAGGTACATGAGCGTACCTTTAATCAGACTTGCAGAATTGTATCTGACAAGAGGTGAATGCAGATTAAATTTGGGAGATATGGCAGGAGCAATTGAAGATATTAATGTAATCAGGGAAAGGGCTACAATCAAACCATTTGAAAGTTCGGTTAATTTAAACGATTTTTATTATGAAAGAGCAAAAGAATTATTCTATGAAGGTGATAATTTTCATAACAGGCGGCGACTTCATAAAACCATTAAAGACCCGAACCCAAATAATGATATAGAATTTGATTGGGATGATTATGCTTTGATGTTTAAAATACCTCAGCGTGAAATTGATGTTAATCCGAATTTAACGCAGAACGGACCTTAATAATACTTATCTGTGTGCAGTTAAATGTTATAAATGGGTCATACCTTCGGCATTTTTATTGATTTTCATAAATCAAAAATTTCCATGGCTTTAGAGTTACACTTTCTCCTTTTGCAAAAGAAGTTTTTTGTCCTGTAAAAACATCTGTATAATCTCCAATAAAATTTTTACCTTTTAAATTAATTATTTGTTCCTGATCAGTCAGATTAAAAATTGCAAAAACTTTATCGTTGTCCTTGGTTCTTACAAAAGCAAACACTGCTTTATCATTGGACGTTCTAACACGAATCATATTGCCACCTTGTTTGCCATTCCATAATGCTTTGTTATTCTTTTTTAAATTAAGAAGTGTTGTGAAAAAGTCAGCAAGTTCATAAATTTTCCAATCAATTGTATCTTTTTCAAAAAACTCAAGCCGTTTGTTTAAAGCTGCTTCCTGTCCGCTATAGATCAAGAGCATTCCCGGAACAGTTGCAGAGAGGGCTGCAAATGTCTCGGCTGCATCACCCATCCTCTCATACACCGTACCGTTCCATGAGTTTTCATCATGATTAGAAGTAAAGTGCATTCTGTAAGCATTTTGCGGATAGGATAAGTTGTTCTTTTTAAAATAAGATTCAATATCGTTAGCATTTTTGTTTCCTTTTGCTATTTCATTCATAATGTGATGAAATTCCCATCCATAAGACATGTCAAAGGCAATTTTATGATGAGGAGGTTCTTCGGCTTCAGCAAGCATAAATACAGGTTTGATTTTATCAAGTTCAAATCTTGCACTATCCCAGAAATCAACAGGAACCATTCCTGCAACATCACATCTGTATCCGTCAATATCATATTCTTCAACCCAAAATTTTAAAGCCTCAATCATATATTTTCTGAGTTCGGGATTTTCGTAATTTAAATCAGCAACATCCGTCCAGTCATAAGGAGAAACAAAATTTCCAAGAGAATCTTTAGTGTACCATTCGGGATGGTCAATAATCATTTGATTATCCCAGGCACTGTGATTTGCCACCCAATCAATTATTACATACATTCCGAGTTCGTGAGCTTTATCAACCACAGATTTAAAATCTTCCATTGTCCCGAACTCAGGATTAACGACTTTATAATCCTTAATAGAATAATAACTTCCAAGCGTTCCTTTACGGTTTTTTTCGCCTACAGGGTGAACAGGCATTAGCCATAAAATATCCACACCCATCTGCTTAAGCCGGGTCAGATGTTTTTCAAAAGCCTTAAAAGTACCTTCAGGTGTATATTGCCTGATATTCACTTCGTAAATATTTGCATTTTTACTCCAATTGGGATGAATCACACTGCTTTTCATACTTTCTTTGGTTTTAGTTTCTGCCGGTTGATTTTTGCATGAAGCAATAAAAAATATTGCAAGTACAAATAATGCAGCT
>CAZREZ010000051.1:0-12157 GCA_964599115.1 uncultured Bacteroidales bacterium | reverse complement strand
TACAAGCTATTCAATATATGATAGAAGGTTCGGAAATTTATACAGGTAAATCAGTTGATGAATCAAGAGTAAAGTCTTTATCTAAAAAAGGCGGTTTAAGAGAATACAAAGTTCTTCACTTTGCCACGCATGGACTTGTTGTGCCCGAAATCCCTGAACTGTCGGCTATTGTTCTCTCATTATCAAAAAATGAATATAATAATGAAGACGGGTATTTGACAATGAAGGAGATAGCAGAACTGGATATTAACGCAGATTTTGTGAACCTCTCTGCTTGTGAAACAGGTCTCGGTAAGATATATGGTGGAGAAGGTGTTGTTGGCTTAACCCAGAGTTTTCTTATTGCAGGAGCAAACGGACTTTCCGTTTCACTCTGGCAGGTATCAGATGAATCAACCATGAAATTTATGATCGGAGTTTATAAACTTGTTCAGGAAAAAGGAATAAGCTATGATAGAGCAATTACAGAGATGAAAAGAGCATTTATCAGCGGGGCAATAAGAACTGATAAATATAACATAAAAAGAGGGTTCAAATTATTAGAGACCGACTCTGAAATAAAAAAACCTAATAAGTATTCCAGCCCTTATTACTGGGCACCGTTTGTTTATTATGGGAAATAATAAAAAGTAAGCAAAGTATTACTGATATAAATCAAAAAAAATTATTTCGCAATTTATAAACAAGCAGCAGTAGCAGTGGCAGGAAAAATCAAACTTATACTGCATCTGCTAATATCACTCGTTTGTTTATAGAAAATTTTGAACAACATTTTATTAAAGTTTTTCCTTTAGACACCTATAGTTCCCTGATTTTAATATTCCTGAACCAAACATCATTCTTATTGCAAATTTTGTATATAATATGGAATATTTTAGTTTTTTATTACAAATAAATATATTATCCGGATTTCATTTTTTCTTGTATATTTGACATATTATACCGATATTTGCTGCTTAATAATATGTTAGGCCTTAAATATCAAAGAATGAAATGTCAAACTTTACTATAAATATAGAACTATCAACGTTCAAAGAACTGGATCAGTTCGCTCTACTCGCTTGTCAGAAATATAATTACGGTAACATTAATGATTGGTTTGGTTCTTTTAGAGGTGGCCTTTATGGAAGTTACGCTCGTATTCACGGATTAATCAATCACTATTATGCAGTTCATGCTTGGATGCCAAGGCCACGACTTCCTGCGGAAACAGAATATCATTTAGCATCGATCTTTTTTAACATGGATTCTTTTGTGGAATGCATTACATATGCATTTAATGCGCTTGGTTTTTGCGCTTTGAATAATGATTTCTTTAGAGATGTTACTAAATCTGAAGAACTGCGAAGGGTATCACCTTATGATGTCTTAGGCCGAGTTTATACCAATCCTTCTCAACCACCACTTAGAGGATACGAATCAATTTTCCCTTCTGTTCAAAACTACTGGAAAAGTAAACACAGTTTACTTAGCACTATCTTTGAGCAACATGATGTTTCGAAACACCGAGAAACAATATTTACTGGGGGTATGGTTAGGAGTGATCCCCCTGATGGTTTTTACGAATCATTAGGTGTAGGTGAAAACGCGTCTCAAAAAGCACGTTTTTGGCCTATGAAGGAAATTATACTTAAAAATAATCCGAAGACACCAAGAATAGAACGTGAACCACAATCAATGGAAGATCAGGTGTTACTTGAAGATATGGTGCCAGAATTTCAAAAATTTGTTATTGAAACAGGAACACACGCTTTGGATAATGTGAAAGCTAATATTCAGTTAAATGTTAATCAATTTGAACAGGCCTAACAAAAGCATAAACATATACTGACCTTACGCTGCGCCGCTATCGCTCTGCAGTTTCAGGCCAGCGAGTTATGCTTACCGTTATACCAAACCAAATATCATATATTCCCATATATCCAGTATCAAATTATGACCTCAAAGTGATCGGGTTATTATCACAATTGCTTAATCTTAATATCCCTGAACCAAACATCATCCCCATGATCCTGCAGTCCGATATAGCCTTCTTTGGCTGTATTTACAAAGTCCTCATAATCTTTGAACTTGCTTTTTGCGACCATGTCATTCCAGTCCTGTGTCCAAAGGTGGTATTCCAGCACATATTCTCCGTTCATCCAGTGAACAACGGTTCCCTTGTAAACCATAATTTTTACCTTGTTCCATTCACCGGCAGGTTTTACAGCTTCAAATTTACCGGGAATTAGGTCGTATAATGACCCGGCAGCCCGGTTGCCGTCAACTCCAAGTTTTGCATCGGGATGTTTGGCATTGTCAAGTATCTGCATTTCAGGGGCGGATTTCCATATCGGCTGGTCAGGTTTTTCCTGTGCCAGATAGAAGATGCCGCTGTTTCCGCCTTCCGAGACTTTCCATTCAAGCAACAATTCAAAGTTCCCGTATTTCTTTTCAGTAATAATATCACCGCTACCTCCGGCTTCCCCTTTTCCTGAACTTAGAACATGCAAGGTGCCGTCTTCCACTACCCAGCCTTTTTCGGGAAAGGTTTCTTTGTTGTATCCCCTCCATCCTTTATAAGTTTTTCCATCAAACAATAAGACCCAGCCTTCATCAATCTCCTGTTGAGAGAGAGAGTTGGGTTGTTGTTCGGATATTGTTGCCTTTTCTTCCTTCTGACCGCTTTGCTCATCCTTTTGTTCACTCTTTGGAGTGCATGAGAATAGCAGGGCAACCATGACTGTTAAACTGGTAATAATTGTTAATTTTTTCATATTTTTATTATTTTTAATGTTTGTTTATGAAGTTTTTAGTATCTGAAAAAAATCAAATGAAAAAATATTAATTACAAAACTTGTCCGTCCATACGGATTCCTTTCAGTCAAATGGATAAATTCAAAAAAACAATTTTCAAAATTCAAAACAATTCGATAACTTAATAAATCTAAAATCTAAATTCTAAAATCTGAAATTATAATTCCCACCCTTCCCTGTAAGCATGTTTAATATATTCCTCTGCAGCAGGTTTTGCGGCAATGGTAGCATATTGCGTATTAAAATGCGGGTGACCGTTAATTACAGTAAATTTATCTGTTGTCACAACTCTTATCTCATCATCATCAGAAATATTAGTAACCTTCATATTCTCTCCATCCCAGATTAATTTTCTTTTCAAATCCTGCAAACGAATTGCAAGATTACCCATAACAACCGTCTCATTTAAAGGTCCTGAATAATTAAAATTTGAAGTTGTTTGCACACGATTTTCTGGACTTTCCTTGCAAGCTCTTATCCAGTCTGCCTCGTGTCCGCCACTCATAGCATTTTCAATTCTTCTAATTGTTGGCGTTGGACGTTTATAATCTTTGTCAAGTTCCTCTGGCAGCAGGATTGGATTTCTGCCGTAACAACCTGTCATTAGTTTACCTTTGGTGCCGACAAAAAGCACACCTCCGTTTCTATCACCCATAATCTGCCCGTCTTTCAATTCTTCGGGTCGTGAGGGCATTAATCCTCCGTCGTACCATGTTAGTTTTAGCGGTTTAAGTTTAATTTTACCCATCTTACCACGGTCAGGAAAATCGTAATGTACAATAGAGGCATATGGAGCACTTTCTGTGTTCACTTGTGTGGAACTTCCCTGAAGGCATATTGGCTGACCGAGTTTAAGTGCCCAGAAAGCAGGATCAAGAATATGGCATGCCATATCTCCCAGTGCTCCGGTACCGAAATCCCACCATGCTCTCCAGTTCCATGGTGTATATGCCGGATGATAAGGGCGCCATTCAGCAGGTCCGATGAACAGATTCCATGCAAGTGTTGGAGGTACTGAAGGTGTTTCTGTCGGACGCTCAAGTCCCTGTGGCCAAATAGGGCGGTTAGTCCATGCATGTACTTCGGTGATTTCACCGATGGCTCCGTCCCATATCCACTCACAAGTCTGCCGGATACCATCACCTGAATTTCCCTGGTTACCCATTTGTGTGGCAACCTTGTACTTACGAGCTAAGTCAGTCAAAACCCTTGATTCATATACAGTGTGAGTAAGAGGTTTTTGTACGTAAACATGTTTGCCCATTCTGATAGCTTCAGCAGCAATGATTGCATGTGTATGATCCGGAGTGGCAACGATAACAGCATCAATAGAACCTCCCATTTCATCAAACATCTTGCGGTAATCCTTGTATTTTTTTGCATCCGGGTACTTTTCAAAGGTGCCGGCTGCATAATCCCAGTCCACATCACATAAAGCCACGATATTCTGGCTGTTCACGTTATGGACATTGGTACCGCCTACACCGCCAATTCCAACCACTGCAATATTCAACTTGTCGCTTGGGGAAGTGTGCCCCAAACCACTGATTACGTAATTTGGTAAAACAGTTAATCCGGCAGTTGCTGCTGCCATGTTACCAATGAAACGCCTGCGACTAATGGTGTTTTTTTCTTTTTTGTTCATAAGATTATTTTTAATATTTCTGATTAATATTATTTATTGTCTGTCCATAAATTCCAATAATCAAAGTTTAATCATTTTTTTACCTGCATTACTTTCAAAAGCCAGTTCAATAATCCTTATCACATCTCTTGCTTCTTCAGGTTTTACAGCAATCTCATTATTATTTGCAATAACATCATATACATTTTCGTAAAATTTCTGATAGCAACCGGGCTTTGTTTCAATACGTCCGTCAAAATAAAGTTCATTGAGTTCAGTAGTAAGTATTCCCCAATTTTCAGGTTTTTCCATTCCCCAATTTTCAGTATATGGCATCAATCCTTGTACCAGTTTTTTTTCTTGCGGGTCTATCCCATATTTTATGAATGATCCTTTACTTCCGTGAAGAATGAATCTGGGTCCGGGTTCCTTAACCATCATGCCTGCTGTAAGGATTACCTTTAGTTCCGGATAAAACAGATTTAATTTAAAATAGTCATCTACCTTGCTGCCCTTCCTTTGTGCCTGAATATCAGCGAAAAGGCTTTCAGGCTTACCGAACAACTGCAATGCCTGATCAATCAAATGAGAGCCGAGATCAAACAAAATACCTCCACCCGGTTTGTCTTTGTCCCTCCATAAATCTGGTGAAAGCTCAGGCTTGAACCGGTCGAAATGTGCTTCATATTCCTGCAAATCACCCAGCAATTTATTATTAAGCATTTTTTTTATTGTTAGAAAATCCCCATCCCATCTTCTGTTTTGATAAACAAATATTTTACGGTTTACCGACTGTGCCAGTTTGATCAGTTCTTCAGCTTCCTTAGAAGTTGGGGTAAACGGCTTTTCCACTACTACATGCTTACCTGCCAAAAGGCATTCCTTAACCATCGGGAAATGCAGAGTATTCGGTGTGGAAACAACTACCAAATCAATATCTGGATCAATTAGTAAATCATGAAAATCTCTGACAATTTCAACATAAGGATAAATTTTCCTTGATTCATCAGAGTGTCTTTCAACGATCTTTTTTAAATAAAAGCCGGGATGAGTATGCAGAAAAGGTGCATGAAATACTTTTCCTGAAAGTCCGAAACCGATTATTCCGGTATTTATGATATTTTCAGTTTTATTCAATTTTCTTAGTATTAAATCTGATTAGTGTCAGTCTATAAAGTCAAACAAATTTTGAAATAAAGCACCAAATAACAAGCACCAAATTTCAAATAAATTCCAAATATCAATGACCAAAACTTATCCGTATGAAGCGAAGCAAATCCGTATGGATGGATAATCAAACAGCTTGAAACTATTTTGGTTATTGAATTTTTGGTCATTGGAATTTATTTGAAATTTGGTGCTTGTCATTTGTGATTTTTAATATTTATTTAAATTCTTGGACATTATAGACGGACTAATTAATCAGTTAGTTGAGTTATATATTATAAGTTATTGGAGATTATTCAAATAATTATAACTGATTGCAATACTCTCAAATGGTGGAATTTTAAAAGATTCCTGCTCAAGGTAAAAATATTTCATACCAGCTTTTTTCTTAGCTGCAAAGATTTTTTCAAAATCAATTATTCCTTTTCCGATCTCGGTTGACTCCCGCTTTTCAGTATTGTCCATATCTTTGACATGCCAAAGCCCGAATCTGCCCGGATATTTCCGGAAATAGTCAATCGGTTCATATCCGCCAAAAACCATCCAATACATATCGAGCTGCATGGTAACAAATTCCGGGTCTGTCTGCTCCAACATAATATCATAAGGAATTATTCCATCCATTTTTTCAAATTCAAATGCATGATTATGATACGCAAACTGTAATCCTGAACTTTTACACCGTTCCCCGATTTTGTTAAATTCCTCAGCAGTTTTTTTATATTCATCAAGGGTTCTTCTTTTATCCTCCGATAAATAAGGCAGAACGACGTAAGACATGCCGGCTTCAAGAGTATCCTCAATAATTATATCAATATTTTCAATGTTTACCGCCGTATGACTACTTTGGGGTATTAATCCGAAATCCTCATTAATTTTTTTGTACTCTTTTGGAGGATATCCATAAAATTTCCGGTTAGCATACCCGGCAGCTTCAATTGCATTATAGCCGATATCAGCTATCTTTTGCATAGTATCTGTAAAATCATCTTTAACCTGATTTCGTAATGTATAGAGTTGAATACCTATGATTTTTTTGGGCGTAAATGCTGATAGTTTCAACGGAAGCACTATACTTGCTGCTACGGTTGCAGAAATTCCTTTTACAAATGTCCTTCTCGTGATCATTTCTTTTACATATTTATCATTTATTCTTCACACTCCTTACTCCATACTCATCTTATACTATTTCCTGCTTATCAGAATCCCAGAAAACTTTCCTGTTTTCCCTGTAAGCTATTGTACCCATGTGGGCTGTCATTGCTTCTTCAAATCCCATATTAATATTACAACTTGGCTGGGTTCCGTCACGGATACAATCTATCCAATCTTTAATATGCAAGTGTGATGTATTCACTCGCTTTCCCCCTCTGTATGTATAAAGTAATCCCCGTCCTGCAAAATATTGTTCAGTAGGCGAAGTAATAGCATCAACCTGTTTCATTCCCGGTGAAAAAGAATACATAGGGAGGGAAGGATCAATAATTCCATCATCTAATTTTTTCTTGTATTTTGTTGATCCGGTATCAACATATATTTTAAGATCTTTTCCTACTTCCATATATGCATCATGGCCCATGATCACTCTTCCTCTATTCTTGTTGCTTGCCAAAGAGGCACTGTACACCAACGAAAAATTCCTGTCGGGATATTCAAAAGCCATTTGAAGGACATCAGGAACTGTCCTGCCATCCTTGAAATAATATATTCCACCTGATGAAACCGCAGAATCAGGAATGCCCAAGCCGAGTATCTGGTTCATAGCATCGTATTCATGTGTGAACAGATCACCGGAAATACCGGTGCTGTAATCCCACCAGCAACGCCACCGGAAAAATCTTTTTAAACTGAAATCATGATATGGAGCAGGACCAATAAACTGTTTCCAATCAATATTGCCCGGGCCCGCTTCTTCAGGAATATTGTAAACCCAGGCTCCATTTGGGGAGTTCCTGTTAGTGGTTACTTCAATTAAATTTATCTTGCCAAGAATATTTTTTTTGATAGCTTCTTTTGCTTTGAAATAACTTTCGTTCTGGCGATTTTGATGCCCAAGCTGAAAAACAATATTATTGTCCTTAACAGCTTTAACCACTTTGTAAGTTTCGGGAACGGTCCATGTCATTGGTTTTTCACTATAAACATGTTTTCCTGACTTTGCTGCTTCAATAGTCATTGTTCCATGCCAGTGGTCGGGAGTGGCAATGATCACGGCATCAATGTCATTGGCAGCAAGAAGTTCCTTGTATGTTCCGTATCTTCTTGGTTTAGCTCCCATTTTACCACCTGCACCTTCCCTGTTTAAATTTGAGGCAGCTTCCCGTCCTTTTTCTGCATTGATATCAAAAACATCGCAAACACCATTAACAATCAAATTTAGGTCTTCTTGTTCAAGGTAATCATGATAACGTTTGTCTGCTTTGTTCTTTAATGCTTCTTCTTTCCAGTTATCAATAATTTCAGGATGAATAAAACCTGCTGCTTTTAAGAGGTCACGTCCGCGACTACCACAGCCGATAATTCCTATACGTATCTGCTTTCCTTTGGAGATGTTTTTGTTTATAACCGGATTAACCGCATCTAAATTAATGTCTCCTTGTATTGCCTGCTTTAATAAGCGGTCAAATTTATGCTTTTTATACCATCCGTAAACAAAAGCTCCAAGCACAGGTATGGTTGCAAGCCCCTTAATTACTTCTCTCCTTTTGATCTTTTTACTCTCAGAGGATTTCCGGTTTGTGTTATTTTTTTTATTGTTTTCCATTTTTTAAATTATCATCTGAATTTATTTCTCTTTACGCGAAAATATGAACCTGTCCAGACCAATCTCTTTACTGGTCGGGAATACAAATAACACAACCAAAGCTGCCAGTTCAATAAGAATTTTATTTACGAACAAATAACTTCCTTCCATTGGCAGTGAATATTTTAAACCTATAAATGGCGGGTGTGAAAAGTAATAAAGCCCCAGAAGAATAATTCCTGCAATAATAGCTATTCTTGAAAAAGCACCTAAGATCAATCCAAGTCCGATAGCTATCAATCCCCAGATATTCATCAAGTCAACTGTTTTTAAAAGAAAGTGATTGTTTGCCAGAGATAAGTAAAATTCCTTTAAAAATCCATCGGAGTCCAAAAGATAACCAACACCTGACCAGTTGGGATTTGTAAGTTTAACCATTCCTTCATACAAAAAGTACCATCCTATCAAAACCCTTAAAGCAACCAGCCAGAAGAGCTGTGTTGTTGAAAAAGAGGTGCATTTAATTGACTTCATGTAAATATTTTTTTATTTATCTATAACTTGTATCCGTTTGTAATATGTTATAATTCTTTGAGAAAAATATTCCTCCATCTTACCTTAATACCGCCTCCGTCGTGAATTTGTAAAGCTATAACACCCTCTTCTTCTCCAATTTTTTCATCATGTAAGTCGGTCATTAACTCGTTATTAAGCCATGTCATAACTCTGTCGCCTTTGACAAGAATTACCAAATTATTCCATTCACCAGGCTTAAGGATATTTTCTTTTTCTTCCGGGATTTGTGCGAGCCATCCCCTGCCATACGATTCATATATCCCGCCTGTATCATTTCCTTTGGGTGCAACTTCCACTTGCCATCCGCTTATTTTTATTCCGTCAAGTGATGACCTGAAAAATACCCCACTGTTGCCATCTGCTTCCTGTTTAAATTCAAGACGAAGGATAAAATCTTTGTATGAATCGTTGGTGGCAAGGTAACCGTACTTTTTTTCCTCTCCGCTTTCGCAAATCAGATAATCATTTTCTACATACCATTTTTCTGTTCCATGAATTTTCCAGCCATCTAAGTTCTCTCCATTGAAAAGTAGCTTCCCGTAATCAGTCAAATCCCTGATTTTAATATTTCTGAACTTTACAACGCTGCCGTGATCTTGCAGTCCAATATGCCCTTTTCGTGCAATACCATAACCGGAATAGTTTTTCCATTTGGAATTTTTTACCCGTTCCTTCCATTCGTCTGTCCAAAGTTCATATTCAATGATTTCTTCACCATTCAGCCAGTGTTCAACATAGCCGTCTTTAACTTTAATTCCGGAAGTATTGAACTCTCCAACCTGCTTAAGCTTTTTATTTTCAGCATTATGCATAGCGTAATTAGCGCCGGTTTTTTGCCATTCTTCCAATTTTTGCGGAAAGCCGGTATCATCAATCAGTTGGTATTCCGGACCTGTGGCATAAACAGTTGGGTAATTATTTTCTAATACATGAAAAAATATTCCGCTGTTACCCCCTTCTGAGATAGCCCATTCAAGATACAACTCAAAGTCTTCAAATTTGTCAATTGTGATTATATCTCCACCAAGGTCACCTCCTTTACCAAGTGCAACTAAGTTGCCATCAGTTATCTGCCAGCCATCATTAACCTTGTCTTGCTTAAAATCTCTCCATCCTTGTGTTGTTTTGCCGTCAAACAAAAGCTTCCAGCCCTCCTTTTTTTCCTGTTTTGTAAGTGAGTTTTGTATAGCAGGGGATTTCTTGTCTTTAACAATTTCTTTGTCAGGTTCTGAATTATAATTACATGAAATTAAAAGGGAAAAGCACAGAACTATAATTATTAATTTATTCATATTTATTAAAGGATTTAGATTCTTATTATCTAACCTGCATTATTCATAAAATCTCACGCAAAGCCGCTAAGCCGCAAAGAATAAGTACATTAGTAATAAGTGTTTAAAATGTTTCAATTCAAATCTTTGCGTCTCTGCGTCTTTGCGTGATGAATTATTCAGGCTAAAGAGGGGCTAAAAGTATAAAACTTTGCTTTTTTAAGCAATAATTTTTTCTTCAGTAATTTTTTGCATACAATCAAAATGACCTTTGGGGCATTTTTTGTATCCTAATTTGCTGCATGGACGACAATGCAGATTTTTAATTTCAATAATAACTGATTTATTCTTTTCTGTTTCGGGCAGGTAAGGATACATGCCAAAGGCAGGAACAGTATTTCCCCAAATTGATATTATCTGCTTTTTAAAAGCCGCTGCAATATGCATTAGACCAGTGTCGTTAGTAATTATTTTATCTGCCTGCCGAACCAGTGAAGCCGACTGATTAATGGAATATTTTCCGCAGGCATTATAAATTTTATCTCCGACGGATTTTTTGATATACTCAGCTGTTTTAATGTCTTCATATCCACCAAGCAATATAACCGGCGAATTAATTTTTTTACAAACGGAAATAATTTTTTCAACAGGAAACATTTTTGTATTATGCTTTCCGCCAATTGCAAATCCAATAAATCCGTTTTGATGTATAGAAGGCAATTCCGAAATATTTACTTTCTCATTTTCAGGGATAAAATAATCCAAACCTTTTCCGTCATTTTTTACATTTAGAATTTTTACAGCTTCAAAGTACCTGTCAACAATATGTATTTCGGGTAAAAGATTTATTTTAAAGTTTACCAATAACCATTTTTTAATATTCAGTTTATGAAAAGTTTTGGAAGGTTTCCTAAGTTTTAATTTAACAAAAGCCGAACGAAAATTTTTATGAAGGTCAACAATAAAATCAAAATTTTCGCTTTTTAATTGTGGCAAAATTTGTTTTAAATCGTTTTTAATAAAATGAACTTTATAAATATATGGATTGGCTTTAACTATCGGAACAAACTGTTCTTTCGTAAGAAAATGAATTTCGGAATCTTTCAACTGCTGCTTTAAACAACGGATTACAGGTGTTGTTAAAACAATATCACCGATAGAGCTGAAGCGTATTATGAGGATTTTTTTCAAAAGTATATTTTGCTATTTCCACAAAAATAAGATATTTATTCTAATAAAAAATAAGTAAATTTTAAAATAAGCGCATAATTTTGCAGTATGATTTTAACAGATACACACGCTCATCTTTATTTAAAAGAATTTAACCATGACAGGCAAAAGGTTATAACAGCTGCGATTGAGAAAAATGTCAGGTATATGTTGTTGCCAAATATTAACAGTTCAACAATTGGAGGCATGCTCAATTTATGTGATATGTTTCCTGAAAATTGTTTTCCTATGATCGGACTTCATCCTACTTCGGTTAAATCAAATTTCAAAGATGAATTAAAAATCGTTGAGCAATGGCTGATAAAACGAAAATTTTATGCCATCGGCGAAATCGGAATTGATATGTATTGGGATAAAACTTTTGCAAAAGAACAGGAAATTGCTTTCAGGCATCAAATAAATCTTGCCAAAAACAACAACCTGCCTATAGTTATTCATTCCCGTAATTCGTTCAAAGAAATATACAAAATCGTTATAGATTTGAATACTTCTGAATTGACCGGTGTTTTTCATTGTTTTACAGGAGGTTTGGAAGAAGCAAATAAAATTATTGATTTAGGATTTATGCTTGGAATAGGTGGAGTTTTAACTTTTAAAAATTCCGGTCTTGATAAAGTTGTTGAGAAAATTGATCTTAAGTACATAATTCTTGAGACGGATTCACCTTATTTAACTCCTGTTCCTTTCAGGGGGAAAAGAAATGAGAGTGAATACATTAGTTATATTGCTGAAAAGTTAGCTGAAATTAAA